>JBJDYI010000273.1:0-5481 GCA_051867165.1 Faecousia sp.
GGCAATCTGCTGGGCGCCGAGCAGTCCGGTCACATGATGAGCGTGGGCTACGATATGTACCTGAAATTGCTGGATGAAGCCGTATTGGAAGAAAAGGGCGAAGCACCCAAGACCCCGGACTGTACCGCCGACCTGAATGTCACCGCCAACGTAGACAAGCGCTATGTGGAACGGGGCGAGGAACGGATGGATCTGTACCGCCGGATGGCAGCCATCCGCAGCCAGGAGGATGCTGACGATCTGCTGGATGAGATTGTGGACCGGTATGGCGAGCCGCCCAAGGGCGTGCTGAACCTCATCGACATCGCCCTGCTCCGGGCCCAGGCAAGAGAAGTAGGCATCAAGGACATCAAGCAGAAGGCTTCCGATGTATTCTTTACCTTGCACAATCTGAACTTTGAGGCCGTTGGCGCTCTTTGCGCCGATGCCGGCTATAAGACCCGGGTCACCTTCCTGGCCAATGCCAAAGAACCCACCCTGCGGCTCAAGCTGGCCCCCGGTGCCGACAGTCTGAAGCAGTGCAAGATCTTTGTACAGCACTATCGCAGCGTTGCCCTGAAATAAGTGGTGTCCCATCCATCATCATTTCCCGGGAAATGCCCCGTGGAAGGCAGGAGTCTTCGGTACCTCAGCTATCCCACATGCTTATCTGATTTGACTTCCCGGCAAAAAAGGACGCACAGTGTAAAACTGTGCGTCCTTGCTTTTTTATTTTGCCCGGATGTCCAGGTGATAGTCAATCACACCGGCTTCGGTGTTTTCGATGTCCAGATTATAGCTCAAATCGATGGTGCCACCGTCCTCCACCAGGTCGAAGAACACAAAGGTTGCCTTGACCGTCATGAGCAGGGTGCCGAAGGCCATCTGATACAGGGTATCGTGGGCCACCCCCTCCTCAAAGATCATCTGGGACTTCAGAGCCCCGGTTCTGGTCAGCAGCACCCGGCCCGGCTCCACCCGGAAGGTGGTGGTGACGCCTTCCAGGCCCGTCAGGGCGCTTTCTTCATAGCTGATGTCCCAGCCACCGTCACGGACCTCCATGGTGCCTTCTGTGACCAGTTCGATGATTTCCGGCTCCTGGCCCGCATAAGTCTGGCGGCCCCGGATGGAAAGAACAACGCTGCGCTTCATCAGCATGCCTCCAGCGCCAGCTTCAGCAGTTCATCAATCAGTTCCCCATAGGGAATATCGCTGGCTGCAAACAACTTGGGATACATGGAAATGGAGGTAAAGCCGGGGATGGTGTTGATCTCGTTGAACACCACCCGGTTATCTTCAAAGGTAGCAAAGAAGTCCACCCGGCTCAGGCCCTGGGCCCCCACGGCCCGGTAAACCTTCACTGCCGCATCCCGGATGGTCTCCTGGACCTCTTCGGGGATCCGGGCGGGAACGTAAGCCCGGGAGGTATCGGTGACATACTTGGCCTCATAATCATAGAATTCCGCACCGGAGTCGATCTCACCGCACACAGAAGCCACAGGATTGTCATTGCCCATGACGGCGACCTCAATCTCCCGGCCGTGAATGAATTCCTCCACCAGAATCTTCTTATCATATTTGGCAGCTTCCAGCAGTGCCCGATCCAGGCTCAGGCGGTCCGTGGCTTTGGATACACCCACAGAAGAGCCGGTTCCGGCGGGTTTGATGAACATGGGATAGGAGAATTTCCCTTCCAGCACATCCAGAATGTCCTCCAGCCGGTTGGAAAGCTCCTCCCGGCGCACCAGATGCCAGTCCGCCTGGGGCACCCCGGCGTGATCTACCACAAGCTTGGTCAGGGTTTTGTCCATGGCGACGGCCGAGGCCGCCACATGGCAGCCCACATAGGGGATGCCCGCCAGCTCCAGCAGACCCTGGACGGTGCCATCCTCGCCGTTTTCACCATGGAGCACCGGAAACACCACATCGATCCACTCCCGGACCACGCAGTCGCCCTCAAAGCTCAGCAGGCCCTGGCCCCGGACGGGAGAGATGGCCGCCCGGCGGTTTTTGGGGCAGCGTTCCCATTCCCCGGAGGGCAGCTGGGAATAATCCTTGCCGCCATAGAGGATCCAGTCGCCGTCCCGGGTGATGCCCACAGGGAAGACATTGTATTTCTTGTGATCAATATTGTTCAAAACAGATTCTGCCGACCGCAGGGAGACCGCATGTTCGGGGCTCATGCCGCCGAACAAAATACAAACACTGAGTTTTTTCACCTTATCGCCTCATTTTATCATTTCCAAATTTCCATCTGGAATTTCTATTTTTTTCTGCTATACTATATGGCATAAACCCATAGGAGGTTTCTCATGCAAATCAATCTGACATCCAAAGAATTCCGCCGGCTGCTGGATCTGGTGTACATCGGCAACTGGGTTTTGAATTCCACCCGGGGGGATGACCGCTTCAAAGACTATGACGATGTGGAAAGTAAGATCTTTGCCCTCTGTCCTGCCCTGTCCGAAATCTGGAACGGAGAGATTGTTCCCTCCCGGGCCTTCGCCGAGGGCGGCATCCACGAAGCCATTGCCTATTACGAAGATCATGTATTCTACGAGATCCTGGCCGAAGAACTGTCCCGCCGGGACATGAATTACGCCGAGATCACCGATGAGAATTATGACGAAATCGTCAGCCGAATGGATCAGTATATGTCGGAATTCCAGCAATCCGGAGTCCAGCACCTGACGCTGGAAGAATAGGTTGAGAAATGTGCCGGTTTCGCCGGCACATTTTTTATTTCAGCTCCAGCAATGCTTCACCGGCCCGGAAAATGTCGCCGGCACCCATGGTGATGACCACATCTCCCTCCCGGACGGTTTCCCGCAGGAAATTCGTCACATCGGGCAGGGTCTCACAGAAGGTGGCTCCGGGAATTTCATCAACCAGGTGGGCGGAGGAAATACCAATGGTGTTCCGCTCCCGGGCAGCATAGATTTCCGCCAGCACCAGAATATCGGCTTTTTTCAGTTCCCGGATAAAATCATCGAACAGAGAGCTGGTGCGGCTGTATGTATGGGGCTGGAAGGCCAGCACCAGCCGGCGGCCGGGGAAAGAGGTGCGGACAGCATCAATGGTGGCTGCCAGTTCATCGGGATGGTGGGCATAGTCGTCATAGACCTCGGCGCCGTGCCAGCTGCCCTTGTACTCCATCCGGCGGCCGGCGCCGTGAAAGGATTCGAGACCCCGGGACACTGCTTCGCCGGGGATACCCATCATCCAGGCAGCGGCGGCAGCAGCCAGCGCATTCAGAGCGTTGTGCCTGCCCAGGACGCCCATGTCCAGGTGGCAGTAGAATTCACCGTCACAGATCACGTCAAAGTGCCGCCAGTCGGGGCACATATTGGCGGCGTGGATCCGGTTGCCTTCCTGCAGACCAAAGGACACATAATCGATGCCGTTCATGGCCTCAATGGTGTGCTGGTCGTCGCCGTTGGCCACCACGCCAAAGGTCGCCAGCTCCGCAAACTGGTGGAAGGACTTCTGAATGTCCGCCAGATCCTTGAAATAGTCCAGGTGATCCGCTTCCACATTCAGCACCACCGCCAGGGTTGGGAAGAAATTCAGGAAGGAATCACAGTATTCGCAGCTTTCCAGCACAATGGTATCGCCGTGTCCCACCCGGTGGCTGGCATGCAGCAGGGGCAAATAACCACCAATCATGACCGTGGGATCCAGATTGGCCTCCATCAGGATGTGGGTCATCATGGAGGTGGTGGTGGTTTTACCGTGGGTGCCGGAAATGCAAATGGCATTTTTGTAGGCCTTCATAATCTCGCCCCAGGCCTGAGCCCGTTCGAACACGGGAATACCGGCGGCACGGGCAGCGGCAATCTCAGGATTATCATTGTGGGCGGCAGCGGTACGGATGATGCACTCAGCGCCATCAATGTTTTCTGCCCGATGACCAATGTGGACAGGGATGCCCTGCGCTTCCAATTCCTGGGTACCGGCAGAGGCGCTCATATCCGAGCCGGTGACATACATGCCCATCCCCTTCAGCACCAGGCCCAAAGGCCGCATGGACACACCACCGATGCCCACCAGATGAACATGCCGGCCAGGGGCAATATATTTTGCAATTTTTTTGCATCTAAACATATGTCATACTCCTGCATTCTATCATTGCATTAATCTTATGAATTATACACTATTCATAATCATATTACAACCACAAAAAATGTCATTTAGAGACATTTCGGAAACATTTTGATCCGGAACGAGCCACTATGATCCCACTGTCCCGGTTGAAACACGAAGGGCACGCCGTGGCAGTTGGAATATGAAAAAGCCGGACTCAACGGCAGTCCGGCCTTGTCTTGATTATGCGTTTCGGAAACGGGACAGGAAATCCTTGGTCTCCTGCTTCTGGGGATTGCCGAAGAGTTCGTCGGGGGCGCCCTGCTCGCAGATGACGCCCTGGTTCATGTAGACCACCCGGCTGCTGACATCCCGGGCAAATGCCATCTCGTGGGTCACCACCAGCATGGTCATGCCCTCTTCTGCCAGACGCTGCATGACGCCGAGGACTTCACCCACCATCTCCGGATCCAGGGCAGAGGTGGGCTCATCAAACAGCAGCACCTCCGGATCCATGGCCATGGCCCGGGCGATGGCCACACGCTGCTTCTGGCCGCCGGAGATCTGACGGGGCTTGGCATTGATGTAGGGCGCCATGCCAACCTTTTCCAGATAGTACATGGCGTGCTTTCTGGCCTCTTCCCTGTCCCTTTTCAGCACTTTGATCTGACCAACCATGCAGTTTTCCAGCACGGTCATGTTGTTGAACAGGTTGAAAGACTGGAATACCATTCCCACATGGGACCGGTACGCAGCAGCGTTGACACCTCGGGCATTCACATTTTTTCCGTGGTACAGAATTTCACCGGAAGTGGGCGTCTCCAGCAGATTGACACAGCGCAGCAGCGTGGACTTGCCGGAGCCAGAAGCGCCGATGATGCTGATCACATCGCCCTTGTTGACTGAAAAATCAATGTCCTTCAGGACTTCATGGCTGCCGAAGGATTTGCTCAAATGCTGAATATTCAGAATTTCCATGTTAGCGCTCTCCTCTCGTGCTGCCGCTGCGATTTTTCAGGCTTCTGCGGACCCGCTGGCGCTTTTCTTCCTTCAGGGCCGCCTTGTCCATGTATTCCTTGTTCTTCTCATCAAAGGGGGTGCCCCGGTCAGGATGGCTGTACGTACCGGCGGTCATCACCAGGGGATCCACCTCCACCAGCTCATAGCTGTCGGAACCATCCATCCGCTTCTCCACCCAGCGCAGCAGGATGGAAGCCGTCAGGGTCATCACCAGATAGCCGATCATTTCAATGGCGGCGGAAGGGAAATACATATTGTTGACACCGGTGATATAGCGGTGGAACGCAAAGAATTCCGTAAAACTGATGATGAACATCACGGAAGTATCCTTCACATTGATGATGAAGTTGTTGCCAATCTGAGGCATGATGTTCCGCAGGGCCTGGGGCAGGATCACAT
>JBJDYI010000274.1:0-5456 GCA_051867165.1 Faecousia sp.
AAATGCTGCTATAGCTCAGCCGGTAGAGCGCATCCTTGGTAAGGATGAGGTCGCCAGTTCAAATCTGGCTAGCAGCTCCAAAAGAAAGCCCATCCAAACCAGATGGGCTTTCTTTTGTTGTTACGACCAGATTTGAACAATTCAATGGGATAGTCCGGTGGACTGTCGCTTGCCGCCGGCTGGACGGCGGCAACACAATACGATGTGCAAGGCACATCGGCAACAAATCTGGCTAGCAGCTCCAGAAAAGCTCCGAGCCCATCAGGGTTTGGAGCTTTTATTTTATTCTGCGCAAAACTGGTGACCTCATCCGCTCTGACGGCGTGAGCCGTCAGTATTTCAATCCGAGGTCGTGAGGCCTCCATGAAATCGGGGATTTCATGGAGCCGGGTAGCCAGTTCAAATCTGGCTAGCAGCTCCAAAAGAAAGCTCATCCAAACCAGATGGGCTTTCTTTTGTTGTTACGACCAGATTTGAACAATTCAATGGGATAGTCCGGTGGACTGTCGCTTGCCGCCGGCTGGACGGTGGCAACACAATACGATGTGCGAGGCACATCGGCAGCAAATCTGGCTGGCAGCTCCAAAAGAAAACAGGGGCCCCCATCCATTCTGCTGGCGCAAGCCGGCAGGAAATCAGAGGTTGGAATATTTGGATTTCCTGAAAAAATACAAGAAAACACTTGACAAAAGAATATCACTGGTATATAATATCAAAGCCGTCAAGTGAATCCGCTGCTATAGCTCAGCCGGTAGAGCGCATCCTTGGTAAGGATGAGGTCGCCAGTTCAAATCTGGCTAGCAGCTCCAAAAGAAAGCCCATCCAAACCAGATGGGCTTTCTTTTGTTGTTACGACCAGATTTGAACAATTCAATGGGATAGTCCAGTGGACTGTCGCTTGCCGCCGGCTGGACGGCGGCAACACAATTCGATGTGCGAGGCACATCGGCAACAAATCTGGCTAGAAGCTCCGGAGAAAGATGGTCTAATTGGATGGCCTTTATTTTTTGTTGCTTGCAGAAATGGAACCAATCAGTTTGTCAGCTTCCCGACGCAGCGTCAACTGCCTTGCCATTTTTCCGGCTATGTGATAGTATACTGTCAAATATTGAGAAAGCAGATGATCTCATGCATGGACTTGGAACCATCATCAACACCATTGCCATCCTGGCCGGCGGCCTTCTGGGCACCCTGTTTGGCCGTTTCCTGTCGGAATCTGCCCAGGACACCCTGACCAAAGTCTGCGGCATCAGCACCCTGTTCATTGCCCTGTCCGGGGCTTTGGAAGGAATGCTGCGGGTGGAAGACGGCGTCATCATCAGCAGTGGCAGTATGCTGATCATTGGCTGTCTCGCCATTGGCGCCTTTCTGGGAGAGCTTATGAACCTGGAAGGATCTTTTGAGAAATTTGGCGAATGGCTGAAAATCAAATCCGGAAACACAAGTGACAAAGCGTTTGTCAATGCCTTTGTCACCGCCTCTCTGACGGTTTGCATCGGGGCCATGGCCATTGTCGGATCTATTCAGGATGGACTGCGGGGGGATTACAGTATTCTTTTGACCAAGGCAGTGCTGGATCTGATCATTATCATGGTCATGACCTGCTCCATGGGGCGTGGCTGCGTTTTTTCGGCCATTCCCGTGGCTGTGTTCCAGGGAAGCATTACGGCGCTGGCAGGGCTGCTGAAGCCTCTGATGACGAATACCGCAATGGATAACCTGTCCCTGGTGGGCAATTTGCTGATCTTCTGTGTGGGCATTAACCTGGTATGGGGGAAGAAAATCCGGGTGGCCAATCTGCTTCCGGCCATTGTACTGGCGGTGCTGGCTGCTTTTTTTCCAAAATAATGAAAATCCCATCCCCGGTCGGATGGGATTTTCTCTTGCAAGGGCATATAAAACGTGATAAAGTTTAGACATATACAGAGAAAAGGATGGATTGCTATGATCTTGTCGAAACCGATTCACAGAAGCGAATCCTACATCAAAACATTTCTGAAATGGACCCTGCTGGGTCTTCTTATGGGCGCAATTGGCGGTTTGCTGGGGGCAGGATTTCACCATGCCCTCCATTTTGTGACCCATGTGCGTCATGAACACACCTGGCTGATTGTTCTGCTGCCGCTGGGCGGTGTGCTGACGGTGGCATTGTACCGGATTCTGGGTATGCAGGGCAATCGCGGCACCAATGAGATCATCGATGCCACACTGGACGGTCGCCCAGTGTCCGCAGCGGTGGCGCCGGCCATTTTCCTGGCCACGACCATGACCCATTTGTTTGGCGGCTCTGCCGGACGGGAGGGCGCGGCCTTGCAGCTGGGCGGATCCACAGCCTCACTGCTGGCAAAGGTGGTTCGATTAAAAACAGAGGAACGTCAGGTGCTGGTAATGGCGGGCATGAGTGCGGTTTTTGCCGGCCTGTTTGGCACACCCCTGACGGCGACCCTGTTCTGCATGGAATTTGAATCCGTGGGAACACTGTTTACCCCGGCTCTGCTGCCCTGCTATCTGGCAGCCTATACCGCCAGCCAGGTGTCCGGACTTCTGGGTGTCCATGCGGAAACCTATCTGCTGGACACGGCCTACGCTCTGACGCTGGGAAACAGCTGGAAGCTCCTGATACTTGCAGTGCTGATATCCCTTCTCGGCATTGCCATGTGCGGTCTGTTTCACAAGGCCGAGCATCTGGCAGCCCACCATCTGCCCAATCCCTATGTGCGGATTGTCCTGGGCGGCATCCTGATCATGGGAATGACGCTGCTTGTGGGGGACCATCGGTTCAATGGCGCCGGCATGGACATGGCGCTGCGTGCCGTGGCCGGAGAGGCAGACTGGTATTCCTTTGCCCTCAAACTGCTCTTTACCGCTGTGACCCTCTCTGCGGGCTTTAAAGGCGGTGAAATTGTCCCCACGTTCTGCATTGGTGCCACATTTGGATGCGTGGTAGGCGGGCTTCTGGGGCTTGACCCAGGGATTGCCGGGGCATTGGGGCTTGTGGGGCTGTTCTGCTGTGCCACCAATTCTCCTTTTGCCTCCATGGTGCTGAGCGTGGAGATGTTTGGCAGCGCGAATCTGTACCTCTTTGCGCTGATCTGTGTGATCTGCTTTGTGCTGTCCGGCCACAGCGGTCTGTATGCCAGTCAGATTCTGGAGTACGCCAAGGATGTCATCCCCAGCGAGAGAAAATGATCTGCAATATCAAAAATGCCGGGAGATCACTCCCGGCATTCTGCATTTCGATATTGGGTGGGGGTACAGTGCATCTGCTCCCGAAAAGACCTGGTAAAATAGCTCATATCCTGAAAGCCGCACCGGGCCGCGATGTCTGAAACCGCAGCATCCGAAGAAGACAGCAGCCGGGCCGCCTGACGGATCCGGTACTGCTTCAGATACTGAATGGGCGTTGTGCCGATGGCACTGCGGAAGCAGCGCAGACATTCGCTTTCACTGACGGATGCGGCGGCAGAAATATCAGACACCGTCAGCGTGTCACCATAATGATCATGAATGAAGGACAGCATGGCCTTGACCCGTCTGGTATCCCGCAGGGCTTTGTTTCCGGACTGGGGATTGGGGGAAGGCATGTGCTGTCTGATTTGAAACACCAGGGAGGAGAGGGCGGCGCGGACTGTTAATTCGTATCCGGGTCCCTCCAGGGCACCGGCCTGCCAGGCGGTTTCGATTGTGGCCAGTGCCTCTTTTTGCCAGGGAACATCCTGCGACAGCAGCAGCCAGTCCATGGAAGCGCAATTGACCAGGGGCTGCACATATTTTTTGCTGATGGCGGTGTCTGTGGTGCCGCCCACAAAATCGGCGTGGAATACCAGGGAGTGGAACCGACAGGCGGAACTGTCAGACGCCCAGGCTCCGTGCAGGACCCCACTGTTGATGAAGAATCCGTTTCCGGCGGTGATGATCTGCCGGCAGGTTCCGGCGGCCACGGTGGCACAACCTTCTGTGATCAGGACGGCTTCCAGTTCTTCGTGCCAGTGCCAGGGAACCTCCGCCTGAAGCAAATCATCGTGATAACAGGCAACGGGAAAGGCAGCTGTGCCATGCTCTGCCAGTTCCCGTCCCATCTGATCAACGGCGGTGCTGCATACTGTGATTGCCATAAATCCTCCTGTATGACGGTTTTGTCATAGGAAATAAGCTGTATTGAGATAACGGCTTTAGAAATTTGTTGATATAATCATAGCAGTTTCAGAGGAGGAATACAAGATGGTGAACCTGCTATTAGCGATTATTTATGTTTCCTTTGTGAGCCTTGGCCTGCCGGATGCCCTGCTGGGGGCGGCCTGGCCGGTGATGCAGGGGGAATTTGGAGTGCCGGTGTCCTATGCCGGTGGCATTTCCCTGATCATTGCCGTGGGCACTGTGGTGTCCAGCCTGCAGTCGGACCGGATGACGAAATGGATCGGCACCGGGCGGGTGATGGTCATTAGCGTGGCGATGACAGCAATCGCCATGTTTGGATTTTCAGTCACCGATACATACTGGATGCTGTGCCTGTGGGCCATTCCCTATGGTCTGGGAGCCGGCGCCGTGGATGCCAGCCTCAACAATTATGTGGCGGTACACTATGCCAGCCGGCACATGAGCTGGCTGCACTGTATGTGGGGCCTTGGCGCCAGTCTGGGACCTTACATCATGGCATCTGCCCTGACAGGGGGCATGCGGTGGAATACAGGCTACCGGATCATTGCCTTGCTTCAGGTGGTGCTGACGGCGGTGCTGCTGCTGAGCCTGCCTTTGTGGAAGAAACGACCCAAACAGGCCACACCGGAAGAACAGGATGCGCCACTGACGGTGCGGCAGATTCTGCCCATTCCCGGCGCGAAAGAAGTGATGATCGCATTTTTCTGCTACTGCGCCCTGGAGCAGACCGCCATTTTGTGGGGCAGTTCCTATCTGGTGCTGAGCAAGGGCATGGCAGAGGAGACGGCGGCGGGATTGGCCAGCTTGTTCTTACTGGGTCTGACGGCCGGCAGAGCCCTGAACGGCTTTTTGACCTACAAGATCAATGACACCAATCTGATCCGTCTGGGGCAGGGAATCATCGGCATGGGTGTTCTCATCATGCTGCTGCCCTTGGGGGAAGCGGCAAGCTTTGCAGGATTGATGCTTTGCGGCCTGGGCTGCGCACCCATTTATCCCTGTGTCATTCACTCCACACCGGCCCACTTTGGAGAGGACAAGTCTCAAGCGCTGGTAGGCATCCAGATGGCCAGCGCTTATATGGGGGTATGCGTCATGCCGCCGCTGTTTGGCCTGCTTGCAAACCATGTTGGAACATTTCTTCTGCCCTGGTATCTGGGCACAATTCTGCTGCTGATGACGCTCATGTGTGAAAGACTGAACAAAAAAACAGCATAAAACCGCACAAAAAAACACCGCATTTCTGAAGTGACCCCAAAAAGTTAGACAAATAATTCTAACACAAATTGTTCAAGCAG
>JBJDYI010000275.1:0-21356 GCA_051867165.1 Faecousia sp.
TCTCCTTCGAGCGTCACCTGGGCTACGCTACCATCTCCGCCCGTCAGGCTCTGTTTAAGGAAAACTGCGCTCGCCTGGGTCTGGAATATGTTGAAGCAACCGCTCCCGATCCCACCGGTGATGCTGGTGTTACCGGCGCACAGGCTTGGGTCACCGAGAACATCAAGGTCTATGTTGACCAGTACGGCAAGGACACCGCATTCTTCTGCACCAACTGCTCCATGCAGGTTCCTCTGATTCAGCAGTGTGCTGAGCTGGGCGCCATCTATCCCCAGCAGTGCTGCCCCTCTCCCTACCACGGCTATCCCTCTGCCTTTAACATCTCCACCGAAGGCCACGAGGGTGACGTTCCCTACATGCTGGAGCAGATCACTGCCAAGGTTGCTGAGTATGGCAACACCGGTCGTATGTCCACCTGGGAAGTTCCCGTCAACATGGTTATGATCGAGGCTGGCTACAACTACGCTGAGAAGTGGATTAAGGGTGAAATCACGGAGCGTTGCGACGAGGCTGCTCTGCTGAAGGAGATCCAGGCCATTGCCGGCGAAGCAGCTTCCATCAGCAAGTACGCTGACGAGGCTACCGGTGAGATCGATAACTTCTTCATGATTCTGTGCCCCTTCTACGATTTCTAATTCAGAAACCGAAAAGCGCATAAAATCATAATCGCTGTTACGAAATGATCTGTGCGCCCATCGATCAGCTGACCGATGGGCGCCTTTCGTTTCCGGCATCTATGCCACAAAAACAATAAGTGCTGAACCATCGGTCCATGGCCGGGCCTGGCACCATCCCGGGCCAATGGTTCAGCGCTTATATAAAGGGGTTATTTCATGGATAACAAATATGTATTGAAAATGGAGGGCATCACCAAGGAATACTTTGGCAACAAGGTCCTGAAGGGCGTGGACCTGATGGTCAAGCCCGGTGAGATCCATGCCCTCATGGGTGAAAACGGCGCAGGCAAGTCTACCCTGATGAACATCCTGTTCGGCATGCCTGTGATCCATTCCACCGGCGGCTTCGGCGGCACCATCGAATTCAATGGGGAGAAGGTCAACATCGACAATCCCCACAAGGCCATGGAACTGGGCATCGGCATGGTGCATCAGGAATTCATGCTAATTCCCGGCTTCACCGTGACGGAAAATGTGAAGCTGGGCCGGGAGATTTCCAATCCCACCATTGCCAGCTCTATCTTCGGCAAGCCGCTGGAGCGGCTGGACAAGCCTGCCATGGCCAAAGATACCCGGGCGGCCCTGGACACCATCGGCCTGGGCGTGGAAGATTACGCCATGGTGGCCGGTATGCCTGTGGGCTATATGCAGTTCGTGGAAATTGCCCGTGAAATCGACAAGACCGGCATCAAACTGCTGATTTTTGACGAGCCCACCGCGGTTCTGACGGAATCCGAGGCAGAGCGCCTGCTGGACACCATGCGGGTCATTGCCTCCAAGGGCATCGCTATTGTTTTCATCACCCACCGCATCAATGAGGTCATCGATGTCACCAATTCCCTGACGGTTCTCCGGGACGGCACCTTCGTGGACCGTCTGGAAACCAAGGATACCACGGCTGCCCGGATTGCCGAACTGATGATCGGCCGCCAGGTGGAAAAACTGGTGGATGACATGGACAATGACACCCGTGCCATTTCCGAGGACAACATTCTGCTGTCCCTGAAGGATTTCCATGTGGATATGCCCGGTGAAAAGGTGAATGGTGTGGACCTGAACCTGCGCCGGGGCGAGATCCTGGGCATCGGCGGTCTGGCCGGCCAGGGCAAGGTGGGCATCCCCAACGGCATCCTGGGCCTGTATCCCGCTGTCGGTGAGATTGTGTTTGACGGCGAGAAGATTGATCCTTCCCAATTGGGTGATGCGCTGAAGAAGGGCATTGCCTTTGTTTCGGAGGACCGCCGTGGCGTGGGCCTGCTGCTGAAGGAATCCATCGAACATAACATCACCTTCACTGCCACCCAGATTCAGGGTAAGTTCCTGAAAAAGTACGGTCCCTTTACCCAGGTGGACAGCAAGGCCACCCGCCAGCACGCTCTGGACATGATCAAGGCGCTGGATATCCGCTGCACCGGCCCCGAGCAGTATGCTGGCCGTCTGTCCGGCGGCAACCAGCAGAAGGTCTGCCTGGCCCGGGCCATCACCATGGAGCCCAAGCTGCTGATCGTCTCCGAACCCACCCGGGGCATCGATATCGGTGCCAAGAAACTGGTGCTGGAGTTGCTGGCCAAGATGAATCGGGAGCAGGGCATGACCATCATCATGGTCTCTTCCGAGCTCAACGAATTGCGTTCGCTGTGTGACCGCATCGCCATTGTGTCCGATGGCAAGCTCACCGGCATTTTCACACCCGACGCATCTGATGCCGAATACGGCCTGGCCATGTCCGGTGTCGCCGAAGGAGGTAAGGTGTAATGACCAAAGAAAAAATCAAGAAAACAATAGACGTCATCGGCCTGCCCCGCCTGATTGTGTGCCTGTTCTTCCTGGCTATCGTGGTAACGGCTGCGGTCAATAGTATTGACGTCGGCTCCTATTTCTCTTCCACCCTGAAGTATTTCGGCATGTGGGGCATCCTGGTTCTGGCCATGATCCCCTCAATCAAGTGCGGCATTGGTCCCAACTTCGGTATCTCTCTGGGCATCGTCTGCGGCCTGCTGGGCGCCTTGCTTGCCATCCAGTTCAACATCGCCCCCGTCATCAATGGGGTGCTGCCCGGCTTCGGCCCCTGGGCTTCGATGCTGTTTGCCATGATTGTGGCCGGCGTCATTGCCTGGTTTGTGGGCGTGGCCTACGGCAAGCTGCTGAACATGGTGAAGGGCTCTGAAATGACCGTCACTACTTATGTGGGCTATTCCGCCATCTATCTGATGTGCATTGTCTGGTTCCGGGCTCCCTTCAACAGCGGCGAGATTATCTGGCCCCTGGGCGGCGTGGGTGTCCGTAACAGCGTTTCCATGGAGTCATCCTTCGGCGGCGTCCTGAATGAATTCCTGGGCTTCAACATCGGACCTGTGTATATTCCCACCGGCATTATCCTGGCAGTGCTGATCGCCTGCGGCGTGGTCTATCTGTACTTCCGCTCCAAGACGGGCCTTGCCATTACCGCTGCCGGTTCCAACCCCACCTTTGCCCGGGCTTCCGGCATTGATGTGGACAAAATGCGGATCAAGGGCATTGCCCTGTCCACCATCCTGGGTGCCATCGGCATCATCATCTATACCCAGGGCTTCGGCTATCTGCAGGTCTATACCGCACCGTTGCAGATGGGCTTCATCTGTGTGGCCTCTGTCCTCATCGGCGGCGCCACTACCACCAAGGCTGCCATCGGCCATGTGCTGCTGGGCACCTTCCTGTATCAGGGTCTGGTTATTTTCACTCCCCCTGTGTCCAATCAGCTGCTGGCCGGTACCGATATCTCTGATACCATGCGCCAGATCATCCAGAACGGCGTCATTCTCTACGCTCTGGCACAAGCAAAAGGAGGAGACCAATGAACAATACGCTGAATAAGAAAACAACCCAGGATATCCTGAAGCACTTTATTTCCGAAAACAAGGTCATTCTGATGCTCGTGCTGGTGAGTGTGGCCTGTATCCTGATCTCCGGCGCCAACATTTCCTATGTGGCCGGTGAAGTGTTCTCCCGGTTCGGCCGCAACACTTGTCTGGTTCTGGCCCTGATTATCCCCTGCATGGCAGGCCTGGGCATGAACTTCGGCATCGTGGTCGGTGCCATTGCCGCTCAGATCTCCATTTTCTGGGTGGTCCACTGGGGATTCACCGGCATCGGCGGATTCATGCTCTGCGTGGTCATGTCTACCCCGATGGCCCTGTTTTTTGGCTGGCTGCTGGGCATGATGTTCAACAAGACCAAGGGCTCCGAAATGGTGGCAGGCCTGATTCTGGGCTTCTTCGCCGGCGGTCTGTACCGTCTGTTTGTTCTGTACATCATGGGCGGTGTCATTCCCTTTGATGACCCCAACCTGTTGGATCGCGGCTTTGGCCTTCGCAATGCCTTCGATCTCACCGGCAACCTGAAGTATGCTGTGGATGACATCAGCTTCCTGACCACGCTGGTTGTGCTGGGTGTTGTGTACATTGTTTACAACGTGGTTGTCTTTGCCCACGGCAAGAAACATGGACAGGAAATCAGCACCCGGAAAATGGGCCTGCAGCTGGCAGCCGGCGCTGTGATGGTGGTTTTTGGCATCGTCGGAAAGATGATTCCCCCCGTGGCAGAGATGCTGGGCAAGAACCGGGTGGTTCTGGCAGACGCTGTGACCCTGAGCGCCTTTGGCATCCTGGTCTATGCGGCAGTGATGATTTTGAAGAACCGTCCTGCCAATGGCACTCCGGAGCGCAGCAAGCTGCTGAAGCTGGTGATTGTGGCTGCCGTGCTGTTTGCCAGCAACATGATTCCCGGCATCAACAAGGTCTACCGCAGTGTTCGTCTGCCGGCCATGACCTTTGCGGTCATTGCATTCTTCGCTGCCTTCAATAACTGGCTGGTGAATACCCGTCTGGGTCAGAATATGCGCACCGTAGGTCAGAATCGCGGCGTTGCCACCTCTGCCGGTATCGATGTGGACAAGACCCGCATCATTGCCACCTGCATCTCCACGGTTCTGGCTGCCTGGGGCCAGCTGATTTTCCTGCAGAACCTGGGCACCTTCAATACCGTGCAGCAGCAGGACAATGTGGGCCTGTACGCCGTGGCAGCCATCCTGGTTGGCGGCGCCAATGTCCAGAAGGCAACCAACAAGCAGGCAATCATCGGCGTGATCCTGTTCCACACCCTGTTCGTGGTGGCACCTCTGGCTGCTACCGAGCTGGTGGGCGACTCCGCCATTTCTGAGTACATCCGGATGTTCTTCTCCTATGGTGTCATTGCCGTGTCCCTGGCCATGCACGCCAACAAGAAGGGCAGCAAGCGGAGCGCCAAAGCGCAGCAGGCATAATGCAGTCTGCCGCAAATTCCCGCCCCAAGTAAATGATACAACAAAAGGCACTGTGCGCTCAGCACAGTGCCTTTTGCGCTCGTCGGAAAACCCGCCGGGGGAATGTTGTGTGCAAAAAAAGTTATACTCTTGAAGAAGCTGAGGTCCTGTGGTATGATATATAAAGTGAGGAACAAAGGAAATCAAGGAGGAATATTATGGATCCGATCTATGTGACTGGCCATCGGAATCCGGACACGGATTCGATTGTGGCTGCCATTGCCTATGCTTATCTGCGAAATGCCCTGGGTGACCGGGAATTCCGTCCGGCCTGCCTGGGTCGGGCCTCCGACGAGACCCAGATTGTGCTGAACCGGTTTGGTTTTCAGCAGCCTGACATCATCACCAGTATGTACACCCAGGTCCGGGACCTGGCGTATGACAAGCCTCCCATTTTGGGCACCGCCGTGACGGAAGACCGGGCCTGGAGTATTCTGCGGGAGCAGCGGGGCAGCATTGCGGTCCCAGTGGCCAATGAAGACGGTACCCTGTATGGTATGCTGGCCCGGGAGGATGTGGCCTCTTACAATATGGAGCTGACAGGCTCCAGCTATCTGGACGAGGTGCCTCTATGCAATGTGCTGTCCGTTTTGGAAGGACAGATTATCAACGAGGCAGGCGAAGAGACAGACACTCTGTCCGGTGAAGTGGTGATTGCGCTGCCGGAATCCGGTGACAGCTGCCTGTTCCAGGACCGGGAGACCATTGCCATCTGCGGCAACCAGCCGGAGATGATCCGCCGGGCGCTGGAAATGAACATCAACTGCCTGATCCTGTGCCGGGCGGAACTGGCAGCGGAATTTCAGGACATTCCCACGTCCACCTGCATTATTTTCACGCCCTTTGATGCCTACCGGGTTTCCCGGCTGCTTTTCCAGTCTACCCCCATTGGCCGGATTTGCCGCACCCGGGATCTGACCTGTTTCCATCTGGATGACCGGCTGGACGATGTGCGGGAGCTGGTCTTGAAGCACCGGGCATCATGCTATCCCATTCTGGATGAAGAGGAGAAAGTGGTAGGCGTTCTGACCCGGTATCATCTGATCCGGCCCAAGCGGAAGCGGGTGGTTCTGGTGGACCACAACGAGGCAGCCCAGTCCGTTCCCGGACTGGAGGAGGCGGAGATCATGGAGATCATCGACCACCACCGGCTGGCGGATATTCAGACGGGGCATCCTATTTATGTTCGCAATGAGCCGGTAGGCTCCACCAATACCATCATCGCCAGCATGTATTTTGAACGGGGGCTGATCCCGCCCAAGAACATCGCCGGCATCATGGCGGCTGCCATTTTGTCCGATACCGTCATGTTCAAATCTCCCACTGCCACGGAACGGGACAAGCGCACGGCGGAGCGGATGGCCCGGATTGCCAACATCTCCCTGGAGGAACTGGGCAAGGCCATTTTCTCGGCGTCTCTGGAAGGAAAGACGGCCCGGGATCTGCTGTTCAGTGACTACAAGGAGTTCCACATCGCCGGCCATGATTTGGCGGTATCCCAGATTACCTGCGTGGACAGTGTGACCATGCTGGACCGGAAGGATGAGTTCCTGAAGGAAATGCGTGCTGTCCAGAAGAAGGAAAAACTGGAAATGATGCTTCTGATGATCACCGACGTTCTGCTGGAAGGCAGCCAGATTGTTTGTGTGGGTGACGAAAACATCATCACCCAGGCCTTTGGTACCGCCCCCAAGGAGAATGTCGCCTTTTTGCAGGGCGTTATGAGCCGGAAAAAGCAGGTCATTCCCAGCCTGTCCGCCCTGTGGGGTTAATCCGGCTCGGGATCGCGACAAAATCAGCTGCGGTTTCCTGATTACATCGGGCGCAAACCTTTGATACCCCCCAAATAGTCGAAAACAGGAAATCCCATCCATGGGATTTCCTGTTTTTTGCGATAAAATGTCAGCTGCTCTCCTTTTCTTGCAGGACCCAGGGTATCACCAGGGAAGGGGCCTCTTTGCCATCGAAGAGACGGATCAGGGACTCCGCGGCCTGACGTCCCACATTGTTGGACCCGTGGGACAGGGAAGTGATCCGGCAGGTGGACAGGCTACTGTAAAAGCTGTTGTCAAAGCTGACCACCGCCATTTGCTTTGGAATCTGGATGTTCTGGCTCAGCAGATAATCCACCATGGGATTGGCCACCTGGTCGTTGTAACAGACCACCGCACTGCAGCCTTTCAGGATGGGCACCACCTGATTTTTCCACAGGGTGCTGTGAATGTTGGTAATGTCCCGGGTTTCGGTGGAATACCAATAGATCCGCTGATCGTCCAGGGGGAGATTCAGATCCCGCAGGGCATCGATGAATCCGGCATAGCGCTGATGACCCTGGATATCGTCATTTTTGAAAATGCCGGCAATGTGGGTGTGACCCTTGCCGGCCAGATATTCTACCAGCTGATAGCCGCCATGATAATTGTCATCGGTGACGGAAACGGCGTTCTCCAGTTCCGGGTAGCCGCCATGGAAGAAAACCAGGGGAATATTCCGGGCCATCAGCTTGCGGTACAGGTCCAGATTGGGATTGTGCAGGGCGGTCTTGGTGCCTTCCGCCAGGATGCCGTCTATTTTCTTACTGCTGAGCAGATCCAGCAGGATTCTGCGCTCCAGGGACACCTGGTTGGAGGTGGCGTAAAGCATAGCGGCACAATTATTGCTGGAAAGCACCGCCTCGGCTTCCCGCAGAACGCCGGGGAAGATATAGTCGGTGATGTTGGTGGTGATAATGGCCACCGTGCGCTGGGGGGAGGGGGGCGCATCCTGAGGATTCAATACCCGGGATCCGCTGCCCTGGCGGCGCTGAATCAGGCCTTCATCCGCCAGGCATTGCAGTGCAGCCCGGATGGTCTGCCGGCTGACGCCGTGGACGCTGCACAGCTGCTGCTCTGTGGGCAGCAGGGCGTCCGGTGGATAAATGCCTGCCAGGATTTGCTGACGCAGCAACATGGCGATCTCTTTGTATTTCAGGGCCATGAAAAACACCTCTAAATTGTATTCTTTCTGTCATGAACATCATATCAAATTTGTATTCAAAATTCAAGTCGAAAAGTGTTGTCCGTACAACTTTTTTGCGAATTATTTTCTGGTTGCTTCAAATGTGAAAACTTTTCAGAATTTCCGGTAAACGAGAGACCGGATGCTTTGGGGAGAAAATGGATATTTGTGCATTTTTTTATGAAAATATCCGTGTGCGGCAAAGAAAATTTTGGGAGATATTTATGTTGATAAGGCCGTAAATCTAAGGGATATATTGAAAATATGAAACTATTTATGTAATTTTGAAATATTTGTTACGGGAAAATTTTGAACAAAAAATAAATTTGTATTGTTTATTTCTCTGAAAATGATTTTTTGTCCATACAAATTATTGACAAAGCAATCGATTAAGATGTATACTTTAAACAGATGCTTCTCGAGTGTTTCGAAAGCAAAAAATGAAAAGGAGAAAGTTACCTATGAAAAAGTTTCTTGCTATGATGCTGGCCCTGGCAATGGTTCTGGCTCTGGCAGCTTGCGGCGGCTCTTCCGCTCCTGCAGCTACCGAAGCTCCCGCTGCTGAGGCTCCCGCTGCCGAAGCTCCTGCTGCTGAGGCTCCCGCTGCCGAGGGCAAGACCGTCGGCGTCGCAATGCCCACTCAGTCTTCCGAGCGTTGGATCAATGACGGCGCCAACATGAAGAAGCAGCTGGAAGCTCTGGGCTACAAGGTCGAACTGCAGTACGCAGAAGACGATGTCCAGATGCAGGTTTCCCAGATCGAGAATATGATCGCTTCT
Organism: Faecousia sp.; assembly: GCA_051867165.1. GTDB lineage: Bacteria > Bacillota > Clostridia > Oscillospirales > Oscillospiraceae > Faecousia. The sequence continues at coordinate 8,793 of JBJDYI010000275.1, forward strand.
GGCGTTGACTGCCTGGTTATCGCTTCCATCGACTCCGTCGCTCTGACCGGTGTTGAGGCTCAGGCTAAGGATGCTGGTATTCCCATCATCGCTTACGACCGTCTGCTGATGGACACCGACGCTGTTTCCTACTACGCTTCCTTCGACAACGAAGGCGTGGGCCGTGCTATCGGCGAGTACATTGAGACCGCCAAGGATCTGGCCAACACCACCGAGACCTACACCATCGAGTTCTTCATGGGCTCCCCCGACGACAACAACGCTGTTCTGCTGCACAGAGGCCTGATGAAGGTTCTGCAGCCCTACCTGGACAATGGCACCCTGGTCTGCAAGACCGGCCGTACCTCCTTCGAGGACACCTGCATCCTGCGTTGGTCCCAGGAGACCGCTCAGCAGTGGTGTGAGAACTACCTGTCCGGCTTCTACGCTGACGAGGATCTGGACATCTGCGCCACCGCTTTTGACGGCTTCGCTTACGGCTGCCGCTCCGCTCTGGAAGGCGCCGGCTACACCGAGGAGAACTGGCCTCTGATCACCGGCCAGGATGCTGAGCTGATGGCCTCCAAGAACATCATCTCCGGCAAGCAGACCATGTCCATCTACAAGGACACCCGCCTGCTGGCTGAGAAGTGCGTCACCATGGTCAACGCTGTGCTGACTGGCTCCGAGCCCGAAATCAACGACACCGAGACCTACAACAACAACGTCATCGTTGTGCCCTCCTACCTGTGCACTCCCGTTGCTGTTGACCAGGCCAACTACGAAGAGATCATTGTCGGCGGCGGCTACTACACTGCTGAGCAGCTGGCTGGCTAATTCCAAACCGGAATCATCTCTAATAACCCGCGAAACAGAGGCGGCGGTGAAAGCCGCCGCCTCTTTTTCCTACTCATGCCACATCAGGATGAGTAGTATACCAGTTATTTTTCTTATAGCCGGTCCGGGGGAAAGGGAACCCCGCCTTCCGAGGCCTTTTCCCCTGGACCGTCTATCAGGTGCGAAGGAGTTGAAAGAATGTCAGAATATATCTTGGAAATGAACCAAATCACCAAGGAGTTCTCCGGCGTGAAAGCACTGGACGATGTGAATCTGAAGGTGCACAAGGGTGAGATCATGGCAATCTGCGGCGAAAACGGCGCAGGCAAGTCCACCCTGATGAACGTTCTTTCCGGCGTTTATCCCTACGGTGAGTACACCGGCGACATCGTCTACAACGGCGAGATCTGCAAGTTCCGCAACATCCGTGAATCCGAGCACAAGGGCATTGTTATCATCCACCAGGAGCTGGCTCTGAGCCCCTACCTGTCCGTGGCAGAAAACGTGTTCCTGGGCAACGAGCGACTGTCTGCCAAGGGCATCATCGACTGGACCCGCACCAAGGCCGAGGCTCAGGAGCTGTTGGCCCGCGTTGGTCTGGCTGATCAGAATGTGAATGTACCCGTCAATACCCTGGGCGTGGGTCATCAGCAGCTGATTGAAATTGCCAAGGCACTGGGCAAGAAGTGCGACCTGCTGATTCTGGACGAGCCCACCGCCGCCCTGAATGACCGGGAATCTGCCCAATTGCTGGAACTGATGCTGCAGCTGAAGGCAGAAGGTATTACCAGCATCATTATTTCCCACAAGCTCAACGAAATCAGCTATGTTGCCGATTCCATCACCATCATCCGTGACGGCCACACCATCGAGACCCTGCGCAAGGGCGTGGATGATTTCTCCGAAGAGCGAATCATCAAGGGAATGGTTGGCCGTGAACTGACCAACCGTTATCCCAAGCGTGAGAACTGCCCCATCGGCGACACCATTTTCGAGGTCAACGACTGGAATGTCTACCATCCCGAAGATTCTGAGCGTCAGGTGCTGAAGAACGTCAACATCCAGGTCCGCGCCGGTGAAGTCGTGGGTCTGGCTGGCCTGATGGGCGCCGGCCGTACCGAGCTTGCCATGTCCGTCTTTGGCCACAGCTATGGCCAGAAGATCACCGGCACCGTCAAGATCAACGGCAAGGAAGTCCACCTGAAGTCCGTCAAGGATGCCATCGACAACAAGCTGGCCTACGTGTCTGAGGACCGGAAAACCTATGGTCTGGTGCTGATCGACTCCATTAAGTTCAACATGACCCTGTCCGCTCTGAAGAACTTCTTCTCCAAGAAGGGCGTTGTGGATCAGCAGAAGGAAGCCGTCAAGGCCCAGGAGTACCGGGAGAGGATCAACGTCAAGACCACTTCCGTGGATCAGGCTGTCGGCTCCCTGTCCGGCGGTAACCAGCAGAAGGTGGTTCTGGCAAAGTGGATGCTCACCGAGCCCGATGTCCTGATTCTGGACGAGCCCACCCGCGGTATCGACGTTGGTGCAAAATACGAAATCTACTGCGTCATCAATGAACTGGCCAAGTCCGGCAAGGCCGTCATCGTCATTTCCTCCGAAATGCCCGAGATTATCGGTACCTGCGACCGCGCTTACGTCATCAATGAAGGCGAAATCGCCGGCGAACTGCATGGCGACGCAATTACTCAGGAGGCCATCATGGGTTGCATCATGGCCCATAACAGAAAGGAAGAGGTTGAGGCATAATGGCAAACAACACGAAAAAATCCCTGAAAAAGGCTGGTGCTGGCCTGGGCCAGTATGGCATTATGATTATGCTGGTGGTGGTTTACATTCTGTTCGCCATCATCACGGACGGCAAGAACCTGACCCCTATGAACATCAACAACCTGATCATGCAGAATGGTTACGTTGTGATTCTGGCAGTTGGTATGCTGCTGTGTGTCCTGACCGGTAACGTTGACCTGGGCGTTGGCTCCGTGGTCGCTTCTGCCGGCGCTGTGGCTGGTACCCTCATTGTCGACATGGGCTGCAGCACCCCTGTGGCTATGCTGGGCGCTCTGGGCATCGGCCTGATCTTCGGCGTGTTCGTCGGCTTCTTCGTGGCTTACATGGAGATCCCTCCCTTCATCGTCACTCTGGCTACCATGCTGATGGGCCGTGGCCTGTGCTACGTCATCCTGCAGGCCCAGACCAAGGGCCCCCTGCCCGCCAGCTATAACTGGATCGGCACCGGCTTCCTGCCCGTTGTCCGGATGGGCGAAGGCACCATGAACGGCGGCAAGGGCGTTGACCTGGTCTGCCTGACTGTGGCTGCTGTGGTCAGCATCCTGCTGATTCTGAATGAAATCAAGTCCATCTCCACCGCAAAGAAGAACAATCTGCCCGTGGCTCCCCTGTGGCAGACCATTGCCAAGAACGTTGTCCTGATCGGCGTTATCTGCTTCTTCTTCTGGAAGCTGGCCTGCTACAATGGTATTCCCGTTGTTCTGGTCCTGATGGTTCTGCTGGTTGCCATTTACCATTTCATCACCACCAAGACTGTTGCCGGCCGTCAGATTTATGCCATGGGCGGCAACGCCAAGGCTGCCCGCCTGTCCGGTATCGACACCAGAAAGGTATTCTTCTGGGTTTACACCAACATGGGCGTGCTGGCTGCTGTTGCCGGTATTGTGCTGTCCGCCCGTAACCAGTCCGCTACCCCCAAGGCAGGCGACGGTTTCGAAATGGACGCCATCGCTTCCTGCTACATCGGCGGCGCTGCTACTTCCGGCGGCGTGGGCACCATCATCGGCGCAGTTATCGGCGCTTTCATCATGGGCATCCTGAACAACGGTATGTCCCTGGCTGGCTACGACACCAACATCCAGAAGATCGTCAAGGGTCTGGTTCTGCTGGGCGCCGTTACCTTCGACCTGGTCTCCAAGCGCAAGAAGAAGTAATTCTATACCCAAATGATCCCTATGGTCCGGCGGTTTCCGCCGGACCATAGAAGTACCCTGAACGGGTGAAAATAAATCTATTTGTAATGCCGATGAAAGAAGGATCGTCTATGAGCAACTCCTCCAATAACCTTCCCCAGGTGTCTTTGCTGCTGCGTCTGCTTGGCGGCGGCTATCTTGTCTATCTGGCCTGGGATCTGCGCAGTGCTTTTTCCGACGGCCTGATATTCATCTTTGCTGCTGCTGCGTTTGCCCTGGTGGGTGGTGCTTTGCTGGTTCATTCCATCTGGAAGCTGGCCAGACATGAGTATTTCCGAAAAGAACCCATCCAGGAAACGGAATCCACTGAAGATTGGGAGGAATCAACCAATGAATGAGCTGAATACCACCCTTGGCATCGAGCTGGGCTCTACCCGCATCAAGGCCGTTGCCATCGATGAAAACCATGTCCCCGTTTCTTCCGGTGACTATACATGGAAGAGCTCCTATGAAAACGGTGTCTGGACCTACGATCTGGCAGAGGTCTGGAAAGGCCTGAAGGCTGCCGTCTCCGGCGTGAAGGACCGGGATGCCATCCGGGCCATGGGCGTTTCCGCCATGATGCACGGCTATCTGGCCTTCGACGCCGACTGGAATCTGCTGGTGCCCTTCCGCACCTGGCAGAACACCATCACCGGTGAAGCCGCCGCCGCTCTGACGGAGGCATTCCACTTTAACGTTCCCCAGCGCTGGTCCATTTCCCATCTGTACCAGGCTGTTCTGAACAAGGAAGCCCATGTTCCTCAGATTGCCCACATCACCACCCTGGCAGGCTACATTCACTATATGCTCACCGGCGTCAATGCGCTGGGTGTGGGCGAAGCCTCCGGTATGTTCCCCATTGACTCTGACAAAAACTGCTATGATGAAACCATGATGGCAGCTTTCAATAACATGGTCGCTGACCTGAACCTGCCCTGGAACCTGGCAGATATTCTGCCTCAGGTTTTGACCGCAGGCGACCATGCCGGTACCCTCACCGAATCCGGCGCAGCGTTGCTTGACAACCTGCTGGCTCCCGGTATTCCCTTTGCTCCCGCCGAAGGCGATGCCGGCACCGGCATGACGGCCACCAATGCCGTGGCTCCCCGCACCGGCAATGTGTCCGCCGGTACCTCCATTTTCTCCATGGTGGTGCTGGAGCGCCCTCTGGAAAAGGTCTACGAGGAGATCGACCTGGTGACCACCCCCACCGGCAAGCCCGTAGCCATGGTCCACTGCAACAACTGCACCAACGATACCAACGCCTGGGTGGGTGTGCTGGGTGAGACTGCCAAGCTCTTTGGCGCAGAACCCTCCACCGGTGACCTGTACACCAAGCTCTACGAAAAGAGCCTGGAAGGCGATCCCGACTGCGGCGGAATTCTGGTCTGCAACTATATGGCAGGTGAAGGCGTTACCCATCTGGATGCCGGCCGTCCCATGGTGGTCCGCCGTCCCGAAAGCAAGTTCACCCTGGCCAATTTCTTCCGTTCCCAGCTGTATGCCACCATGTCCACCCTAAAGATCGGCATGGACATTCTGGCAGAAGAGAAGGTGGCCATCGACTCCCTCACCGGTCACGGCGGCCTGTTCAAGACCCCTGTGGTTGGCCAGAAGTATATGGCAGCCGCCTGCAACGCACCTGTTACCTGCATGGAAACCGCCGGTGAAGGCGGCCCCTACGGCATGGCTCTGCTGGCAGCCTATATGCTCCGCAAGGGCGAAGGCGAGACCCTGGAGCAGTATCTGAACGACCATGTGTTTGCCGGCACAAAGGGCACCACCCTGCAGCCTGACCAGGCTGATGTGGATGGCTTCAACGCCTACATCGCTGCCTATAAGAATCTGCTGAAGGTGGAAAAGACCGCTGTTGAGGTAATCTGATCCTTAAATAGGCAGGGACTTGCGCAAAGGCAGGTTCGCTGCTATTATCTACCCGGCGGTTATGTTGATCCGCGTCAGTCTGATGAAATAGATGCCCAATGGAATCTGATAAAAAACATAGGAGGAATCTTATTATGAATTACAATTTCTGGTTTGTGGTAGGCTCTCAGGCTCTGTATGGCCCTGAAGTCCTGGAGACTGTTGCCAAGCGTGCCGAAGAAATGGCCGCTGAAATGAGCAAGAGCCTGCCCTATCCTCTGATCTACAAAGTCACCGCCATGTCCAATGGCCAGATTTCTCAGATCATCAAGGAAGCCAACTACGATGACACCTGCGCCGGTATCATTACCTGGTGCCACACCTTCTCCCCCTCCAAGATGTGGATCAACGGCTTTGCTGCCCTGCAGAAGCCCTACTGCCACTTTGCAACCCAGTACAACAAGGAGATCCCCAACGAAGAGATCGACATGGACTTCATGAACCTGAACCAGGCCGCCCACGGCGACCGGGAGCACGGCTTCATCGCTACCCGTCTGAGAATGCCCCGGAAGGTCATTGCCGGCTACTGGAAGGATCCTTCCGCTCTGAGCCGCATCGGCGACTGGATGAAGGCTGCCGTGGGTGTGGCTTTCTCCAAGCAGTTGAAGGTCATGCGTTTTGGCGATAACATGCGTGAAGTGGCCGTCACCGAAGGCGACAAGGTGGAAGTCCAGACCAAGCTGGGCTGGCAGGTGAACACCTGGGCTACCGGCGATCTGGTGAAGGAAATGAACGCCGTTACCGAGGCTGAGATCGACGAACTGATGGCTGAGTATACCTCCAAGTACGAGGTCAATACTCCCAATATCGAAGCGATCCGCTATCAGGCCCGTGAAGAGATCGCCATGAAGAAGATGCTGGATGCGGAAGGGTGCAAGGCCTTCACCAACACCTTCCAGGATCTGTACGGCATGGAGCAGCTGCCCGGTCTGGCCTCTCAGCACCTGATGAGCCAGGGTTATGGCTACGGCGGCGAAGGCGACTGGAAGGTTTCCGCCATGACCGCCATCATGAAGGCCATGGGTGAGAATGGCAACGGCGCTTCCGCCTTCATGGAGGACTACACCTACCACCTGGGTGATGACGGCCATTACTCTCTGGGTGCTCACATGCTGGAGGTCTGCCCCTCTATGGCTGATCCCGACGGTAAGATCAAGATCGAGACCCATCACCTTGGCATCGGCATGAACGAGAAGGATCCCGCCCGTCTGGTGTTCAAAAACCGCGTGGGTGATGCCATCGTCGTCAGCCTGATCGACATGGGCGGCCGTCTTCGCCTGATCTGCCAGGATATCCACTGCGTCAAGCCCATCATGGATATGCCCAACCTGCCCGTTGCCAGTGTTATGTGGCAGGCAGAGCCCAGCCTGACCACCGGTGTGGAGTGCTGGATCACCGCCGGCGGCGCCCACCATACCGTCCTTTCCTACGACGTCACTGCTGAGCAGATGAAGGACTGGGCACGGATGATGGACATTGAGTTCGTCCACATCAACAAGGATACCACTGTCGCTTCCCTGGAGCAGGAGCTGTTCCTGAACGACCTGGCCTGGAAGCTGAAGTAAGCCTGCATACACACGGAAAAGAACCTACCCCTGGGAACCGGCTAAGCTGATTCCCAGGGCGGTACAAAAGGAGAATTCCAATGTTAGAGGAACTGAAACAAGCCGTCTATGAAGCCAACATGGAACTGCCTAAGAGAGGCCTTGTGACCTATACCTGGGGCAATGTTTCCGGCATCGACCGGGAAAAGGGCCTGTTTGTCATCAAACCCTCGGGCGTTGAATATGACGAACTGAAGCCGGAAGATCTGGTGGTCATGGACCTGAACGGCAACAAAGTGGAGGGTAAGCTGAACCCCTCCTCCGACACCAAGACCCACCTTGAGCTGTACAAGGCATTCCCGGAACTGGGCGGCATTGTCCATACCCATTCCACCCACGCGGTGGCCTGGGCCCAGGCCGGCCGTGACATCACGGCCTACGGCACCACCCATGCAGACTACTTCTACGGCGACATTCCCTGCGCCCGGAGCCTGACCGCTGCGGAGATCGAAGAGGACTATGAGACCAACACCGGCAAGGTCATCATTGAGACCTTCCGCCAGCGGGGCATTGAGCCCAAGTTCGTGCCCGCTGTGGTCTGCCGTAACCACGGCCCCTTCACCTGGGGCAAGGATGCTGCCCAGGCAGTCTACCATGCGGTTGTTCTGGAGGAAGTGGCAAAGATGGCATGGCTCACAGAGCAGCTGAACCATCATGTTCAGCGGGCGCCTCAGTACATCCAGGATAAGCATTTCCTGCGGAAACATGGCCCCAATGCCTATTACGGACAAGGTTAAGGAGATCAAATCATGACTGAAATTGAAAAGAAGCAGCTTGCTATTACCGCCTGCAAGGTACGCATGGGTGTTATCGATGCCACTCACGGAGCAAAGGCCGGCCATCCCGGCGGCAGCCTGTCCGCTGCCGATATGTTCACCTACCTGTACTTCAAGGAAATGAACATCGACCCCAAGAATCCCAAGTGGGAGGACCGGGACCGTTTTGTCCTGTCCAAGGGCCACACCGCCCCCGGCCTGTACTCTGCCCTTGCCCACCGTGGCTTCTTTCCGGTGGAGGATCTGGTGACCCTGCGTCACATTGATTCCTACCTCCAGGGCCACCCCAACATGAACACCGTTCCCGGCGTGGATATGTCCACCGGCTCCCTGGGCCAGGGCATCTCCTGTGCCGTTGGTATGGCGCTGGGCCTGAAGCACCAGGGCAAGTCCGCCCGGGTCTACACCCTCCTGGGCGACGGTGAAATCCAGGAAGGCCAGGTCTGGGAAGCCTGCATGGCAGCAGCCCACTACAAGCTGGACAACTTCGTGGCCATCGTGGACAACAACGGCCTGCAGATCGACGGCGACATCGCCAAGGTCATGAGCCCCTATCCCATCGTGGACAAGCTGATTGCCTTCGGCTTCAACACCATCGCCATCGACGGCCACAACTTTGAGGAGATGGAAGCCGCCTTTGAAAATGCCAGAGCCACCAAGGGCAAGCCCACTGCTATTGTCATGAAGACCACCAAGGGCAAGAACGTCTCCTTCATGGAGAATAACGCCGGCTGGCACGGCAAGGCACCCAACGATGCCGAGCACGAGCAGGCCATCGGCGAACTGAAGGCCATTCTGGCAGAACTGGAGGGCAAGTAATATGGCAGATGTAAAGAAAATCGCAACCCGTGACAGCTACGGCAATGCGCTGGCCGCACTGGGTGCTGAACATGAAAATCTGGTGGTTCTGGATGCCGACCTGGCCGGCGCCACCAAGACCGGAACCTTCCTGAAGGCATTCCCTGACCGTCACTTTGACTGCGGCATTGCCGAGGCCAATATGATCTGTGTGGCTGCCGGTATGTCTACCACCGGCCTGGTGCCCTTCGCTTCTACCTTCGCCATGTTTGCTGCCGGTCGTGCTTTTGAGCAGGTACGTAACTCCATCGGCTATCCCAACCTGAACGTGAAGATCGGCGCCACCCATGGCGGCATTTCCGTGGGTGAGGACGGCGCAAGCCATCAGTGCTGCGAGGACTTCGGCCTGATGCGCACCATCCCCGGCATGGTTGTCATGAGCCCTGCTGACGATGTGGAAGCCAAGGCCATGGTGAAGGCCGCCTATGAGCATGTTGGCCCTGTCTATATGCGCTTCGGTCGGGCTGCTGTGCCTGTCATCCACGGAGATGACTTTACCTTCCAGATTGGTAAGGGCGAGACCCTCCGGGATGGCAAGGACGTGGCGATTATTGCCAACGGTCTGCTGGTTGCCGAGGCTCTGACCGCTGCGGAGGAACTGGCTGCCGCCGGTATTGATGCCATGGTCATCAACATGGCCACCATCAAGCCCCTGGACGAGGAGCTGGTTCTGGCTGCTGCCAGGAAGTGCGGTAAGATCATCACCGCCGAAGAACATTCCGTCATCGGCGGTCTGGGCGAGGCTGTCTGCTCTCTGCTGAGCGAGAAACTGCCCACCCCTGTGAAGCGAATCGGCGTCAACGATGAGTTTGGCCATTCCGGCCCTGCCGGTGCTCTGCTGAAGGCCTTCGGCCTGTGCGCAGAGAACATCGTGGCCACCGCCAAGGAATTCTGCAAGTAAAATATTCAAACCGGCCTGCCAAACGCTGGCAGGCCGGTATTTTTTGAGGTATTTCATGGAAAAAATCAATTTACGGGAATGGTTTGTCCGAGTGGCATTGCTGCTATTGGGACTGACCATTGCCCATCTGGGCGTCACCTTGTTCCTCCAGGCGGACATGGGCTCGGACCCGTTTAACGTGCTGATTCAGGGATTATTCCGTTTTTTTCCCTGGCCGGCCTTTTTGACCCATGGCAGTGTCCATGTGGGGGTTTCTTTTCTGATTATTCTGGTGCTGCTGGTGGTGGACAAGTCCTATATCCGTATTGGTACCCTGCTGTGCATGGTACTAGGCGGCCCCATCATTGATGTCTTTACGCTGCTGCTGGCCCCGGTGGTTCACAGCCAATCTGCGCTGGCACTGCGGCTGCTGGCGCTGGTGCTGGGCTGTGTGATTCTGGCGTTTGGCATGACTATCGTCATCAAGTCCAACGCCGGAACGGGACCCAATGACCTGGTGGCTGTGGTCATCAGTGACAAGTCCGGAAAGAAATTTGGCATCATCCGCATTGTGGTAGATGTTTGCTTTGCAGGGGTTGGATTTGCGCTGGGAGGAACGCTGGGGGTGGGTACAGTCATCTGTGCCGGTCTGGTTGGCCCCACCGCACAGCTGCTGTTTCCTTTTTCGGAAAGGCTCTGCAGCAGCTGCCTGAAAACAAAAGTCTAAAACGGACCATACGAATTCTATGCGACGCCCCACTTGTCAGAGCGGATACCATACCGCCTAATAAGTGGGGTGAAGTTTACGCAGAGGCTGCCTGTTTTGGTATGAAGGGAGGAAAGAGGACAGACCCAGGGGAATACAGTACACCGAGGTGATGAATCATGCTGACAGCTGCATGGCTGATGCTGAGTACGCTGCTGTATTCTCTGCAATTGAATACTGGCTGCTATCCAAGACCGCTGTCTGAGGAAGAGGAACAGCATTATCTGAAATTGTCCCAGGCAGGAGATCTGGAAGCCAGGAATATCCTGATTGAACGAAACCTGCGTCTGGTAGCACATATCATGAATAAGGGATAATGCGCGCGGAAGTTTTCTGTGGAGGACAAACGGCATGATTTTGTCCGCGTACTATAACAGGAATGTGAAAATCCACTGGAACGCGGTGTTGATTTGAATATGGACAAGCCCGGCAGGAGCCAACCTCCTGCCGGGTATTGTTGAAGTACATAACCACACTTTTATTTGGGTTTATGTGTATCAATATCAGAATTTTATAGATTTTTATGTGATTGCCACCAGGAGCGCGATACATTCGACATTGGCCAGGCCTTTCAATAGAATGACAGTACCAAAACAAGGGGGACTGAATATGAATACCCAATATATCCGTTCGGGCGATTACTTCATTCCGGATCTGGAACTGTCGCAGGAATCCTACCCCATCGGCAAGTGGGGACGAATGCATCGGGAGTATTTGAGAGAATACCAGCCAATTCAATATAATTGTCTGATGTTGTCCGGGCGTGGGAATGACTAGGAATATGTGCTGAATGACAAAACTACCCTGAACATTAGCACAGCCCAGCCGAGGCATTCTCGGCTGGGCTGCGCTTTACTTGTCTGTCTTTGGAAGACTGACTTTCAAAACCGCCGTATCCGGATGTTTCCAGATACGGCGGCTGTTCTCTATACAATGAAAAATTTTGAAAAAACCACATCGGCTGCCGCAAGAACTCCCACATTCGGGTCCTGAGCGGCAGGAAAGATGCGAATGTCGCTTTTGCTCTGATCCAGAGCCTTGGCGCTGATCTCCCGCTGCAGGCGCTGGGCAAGCAGCTCGTAACGGTAGCAGATATCTCCCGCCAGATAGATGGTGTCCACAGGAATCAGGTTTAAAAGGTTAATAATGCCCGCAGACAGATAGACAGCCTCCTGATCCAGCAGCCGTCTGGCCTCCGGGTTTTTATCCACATTGTCAATCAGGTCCTCCCAGCCGGAAAATTCCGAGCCTTCCAGCAGCGCCGGAATGGAGGCGTAGGTTTCCAGACATCCCCGGTTCCCGCACTCACACAGCCGCCCGTCGAAGCGGATTGTCGTGTGGCCCAGCTCACCGGTAAAGTATTTGGAATTTCCCAGCAGCTTTCCGCCGGACATGATGGCGGCGCCGATACCGATGTCAACAAACATCAGCATAAAATTCCTGCTCTGGCCCATTTCCAGCTGATGCAGCGCCAGGGAGCAGACATCATGCTCCAGATAAGCGGGCATATCCAGCGCATCGGACAAAAGCTTGCTGATTTCCACACCATGCCAGCGTTCAAAACGGGGTGGGTTCAGGATCCGGCCGCCCTCGCAGTCCAGTGGGCCGGGGGAGCTGATGCCGATGCCCAGAACCTTGTCCCGGTCTACGGTTTCCAGCATAGCTTTCAGTTCCGTAATGATGGCTCCCACCAGATTGTCCTGGTCAGAAAGCTTTTTGCATTGCAGCAGGTGTCCGGCCATATCGCACAGCCCCACGCTGCACCCTTTTCTTGCCAGATCCACCGCAAGGGCGTAAAAGCAATTGGCACGCAGAGCAAGAGGGGTGGCGCTGCGGCCTCTGCCGACGGACTGAGGCGCAAGCTCTGTCACAACTCCAAGATTCAGCAGTTCCTCCACAATCAGGGAGGTGGCCGCCCGGGTCAGTCCCGTGGCACGGGCCAATTCTGCCCGGCTCATGGCTTTGT
>JBJDYI010000276.1:0-5416 GCA_051867165.1 Faecousia sp.
TGCAGGCGCCGAAGCCGCAGCCCATCCGCTCCTCAAAGCTCATCTGGCCGGAGGTCTTGGATGCCCGGTAAACTGCTTTCAGCATGGGCTCGGGACCGCAGGTATAGAAATAGGTATAGGTTTCTGGAAGGGCATCGGTGACGAAGCCCTTGACGCCGTAGCTGCCATCCACGGTGGTGACGGTGACATCACAGCCCAGAGCCTTGAACTCTTCCTCGTAGAAAATTTCGCTCTTGACGTTGAAGCCCAGGATGACCTTGACTTCCTTGCCCTGCTGGCGGAGCTTTTTTGCCAGGTTGTACATGGGGGGCACGCCAACGCCGCCGCCCAGCAGAACGGGCTTGTCACCGGCCAGGGTCAGGTCATAGCCATTGCCGAGCCCCGTCAGAATGTCCAGCTTGACACCGGCGCCCATGGCGCTCATGGCTTCCGTGCCCTTGCCCACCACCTTGTAGACGATGGTCAGGGTCTTTTCGTCATAATCGCAGACGGAAATGGGACGGCGCAGATACATGCCATCCAGCTGAATGTTGACAAACTGGCCGCAGTTGGTGATGTGGGAGGTATCACCGGCCAGGATCATTTTATAGACAGAGTCTGTCAGCGCTTCATTGCTGACGATCTCGAAGATACTTTGCTTCATGGGCCCTCCTTCTTTTTATAGATAAGGCGGGGAGGAACCCCGCCTTATGGGTGTATCGAATCAAGCATCAATGGTAGAAATGCTCAGAGTGGTTTCTTCCAGAACGTCCAGCAGGACCTTTACGGTGTCCAGCGCGGTGAACATGGTCACATTGTACTCAGTGGCCACCTGACGCAGGGTGGTGCCGTCATTTTCATTGTTGGAGCCGGGATCCTTGGTGTTGATGAAGTAGGCAATATGACCCTGACGCAGGGCGTTGGGAATCTCGTTGCTGCCGTCGCTGACCTTGGCCAGTGTGTGGGTACGGATGCCGTGCTGCTTCAGGAACATGGCGGTGCCTGCGGTGGCCTCAATGTTGAAGCCCAGCTGATAGAACCGCTTGATCAGGGGCAGTGCCTCTTCCTTGTCCTTGTCAGCGATGGTGGCGAACACGGTGCCGTAATTCTGCAGGTGCATGCCGGAGGCCTGGAGGGCCTTGTAGACGGCGCGGTTCATGGTGCGGTCGTAGCCAATGGCTTCGCCGGTGGACTTCATTTCGGGGGACAGGTAGGCATCCAGACCCCGGATCTTGTTGAAGGAGAACACAGGTGCCTTGACGTACCAGCGTTCCTTCTCATCGGGATAGATGTCGAAGAAGCCCTGCTCCTTCAGGCTCTTGCCCAGGATGACTTCCGTGGCGATGTCGGCCAGAGAGTAGCCGGTGGCCTTGCTCAGGAAGGGAACGGTGCGGGAAGAACGGGGATTGACCTCGATGATGAACACGTTGTCATTGGAATCCACGATGAACTGGATGTTAAACAGGCCCACAATGCCGATGCCCAGACCCAGCTTCTTGGCGTACTGCAGAATGATGCCCTTGACCTTGTTGGAGATGGAGAAGGGAGGATACACGGAGATGGAGTCACCGGAGTGAACACCGGTGCGTTCCACCAGCTCCATGATGCCGGGGACGAAGACATCCCGACCGTCGCAGATGGCATCGATTTCCACCTCGCGGCCCTGGATATACTTGTCCACCAGGACGGGCTTGTCCTCGTCGATCTCAACGGCGGTGCGCAGGTAGTGGCGCAGCTGCTTTTCGTTGGCCACAATCTGCATGGCCCGGCCGCCCAGCACAAAGGAGGGGCGCACCAGAACAGGGTAGCCGATCTCTGCGGCGGCAGCGATGCCGTCTTCCAGCTTGGTGACGGCCTTGCCCTTGGCGCGGGGGATGTCCAGCTCGTTTAAGAGGTTTTCGAAGGCGTTGCGGTCCTCAGCACGGTCAATGGCAGCACAGTCGGTGCCGATGATCTTCACGCCCCGGTCAGTCAGGGGCTGGGCCAGGTTGATGGCGGTCTGGCCACCCAGGGAGGCGATGACACCCTCGGGCTTCTCAAACTCGATGATGTTCATTACATCTTCAGGGGTCAGGGGCTCAAAGTACAGCTTATCGGCGGTGGTGTAGTCCGTGGAGACGGTTTCGGGGTTGTTGTTGATAATGATTGCCTCGTAACCGGCCTTCTTGATGGTCATGACGGAATGGACGGTGGAGTAATCAAATTCCACGCCCTGGCCGATGCGGATGGGGCCGGCACCCAGCACGATGATCTTCTTCTTGTCTGTCAGGATGGAAGTGTTCTCACCGGTGTAGGAGGAGTAGAAATAGGGGATATAGGCTCCGGTGTGGCAGGTGTCCACCATTTTGAACACGGGGAACAGGTTATGCTCCTTGCGCATCTTGTAAACATCCAGCTCATTGCATTTCCAGAGCTTTGCGATATACTTGTCGCTGAAGCCCATCTTCTTGGCGTCAGTCAGAATTTCCATG
The DNA here is from genome assembly GCA_051867165.1 of Faecousia sp. Lineage (GTDB taxonomy): Bacteria > Bacillota > Clostridia > Oscillospirales > Oscillospiraceae > Faecousia. The sequence goes on from JBJDYI010000276.1 coordinate 2,451, forward strand.
TCCTTGCGTACCCGCAGGGCCTCTTCCATGTCGATGATGTTTTTGATGGCTTCCAGGAAGTAGGGCGTGATCTGGGTGATCTCATAGATCTTATCCAGAGACACGCCATGGTAGATCAGCTCGGCAATGGCAAAGATGTTGTCGGAACGGAACTCGGAGATATACTCCAGCAGTTCATCCACCGTCATGTTGTCGAATTTGCTCAGGTAAAGGTGGTTGGCGCCAATTTCCAGAGAGCGGATGCCCTTCAGCAGTGCCTCTTCCAGGTTGGAGCCGATGCCCATGACTTCGCCGGTGGCCTTCATCTGGGTGCCCAGCTTGTTGGTGGCGGAGGTGAACTTGTCAAAGGGGAACCGGGGCAGCTTGGCAATGACGTAGTCCAGCGAGGGCTCGAAGGCAGCGTTGGTGTTGGCAATCTTGATGTCCTCCAGAGCCATGCCCACGGCGATCTTGGCGGTGACCCGGGCGATGGGATAGCCGGAAGCCTTGGAGGCCAGAGCGGAGGAACGGGAAACTCTGGGGTTCACTTCGATGAGGTAGTATTCAGAGGAATTGGGGTTCAGGGCAAACTGGACGTTGCAGCCGCCTTCGATTTTCAGCTCCTTGATGAGCTTGATGGCGGAGTCGTTGAGCATCTTTTCGTCTTCGCGGCTCAGGGTCATAATGGGAGCAACCACGAGAGAGTCGCCGGTGTGGACACCCACGGGATCAATGTTTTCCATGCCGCAGATGGTGATGGCATGGTCATTGGTGTCGCGCATGACTTCAAACTCGATCTCCTTGTAGCCCTTGACGGACTTCTCAATCAGAACCTGATGGACAGGGGACAGGTTAAAGGCGTTGACACCGATTTCCATCAGCTCGTCGTCGTTGTATGCGAAGCCGCCGCCGGTACCGCCCAGGGTGAAGGCGGGACGCAGGACCACGGGGTAGCCGATGCGGTGGGCAGCTTCTCTGGCTTCTTCCAGAGAGTAGGTGATCTCAGAGGGGATGACGGGCTCGCCGATGGACTGGCACAGCTCCTTGAACAGCTCCCGGTCTTCTGCCCGCTCAATGGACTCGCTGGAGGTGCCCAGCAGCTTGACCCGGCACTCCCGCAGGATGCCCTTCTTTTCCAGCTGCATGGCCAGGTTCAGGCCGGTCTGGCCACCGATGCCGGGAATGATGGCGTCGGGACGCTCATAGCGGATGATCTTGGCCACATATTCCAGAGTCAGGGGTTCCATGTAGACCTTGTCGGCGATGATGGTATCCGTCATGATGGTGGCGGGGTTGGAGTTGCACAGCACAACCTCATAGCCCTCTTCCTTCAGTGCCAGACAGGCCTGGGTGCCGGCGTAGTCAAATTCGGCGGCCTGGCCGATGACAATGGGGCCGGAGCCAATGATCAGGATCTTTTTGATATCGGTTCTTTTTGCCATTTTCTTGAAATCCTCCTAACATGTATCTCTTAAAGTGAATTGTAAACAAGTTTGCCGTCACAGACGGTGGCCATGCAGCGGCCGTTGACCGTCCAGCCGGTGAAGGGGCTGGCCTTGCCCATGGACAGGAAATCCGCAGGATCCACGGTATACTCCGCATCCAGATCCCAGACGGAGTAGTCGCAGCCCAGGCTGATGCCGAAGCGCTTTCTGGGGTTAATTACCAGCAGTTCCACAAGCCGGTCCATGGTCAGAATACCGGGCTTGACCAGATAGGTGTAAAGAATGGGGAAGGCGGTCTCAATGCCCACAACACCGAAAGCGCTCTTTTCCAGACCCCGGGCTTTTTCCTCGGCGGAGTGGGGGGCGTGGTCGGTGGCGATCATGTCGATGGTGCCGTCCAGAATACCCTGGAGCAAGGCCTCCCGGTCCTCACAGGAGCGCAGGGGGGGATTCATCTTGAAGCGGCCATCTTCCTGAAGGTCGCTGTCATCCATCACCAGGTAGTGGGGGCCGGTTTCGCAGGTGACGTCCAGCCCTTCTGCCTTGGCCTTGCGGATGAGATCCACACTTTCCTTGGTGGAGATGTGGCAGACATGGTAGCTGCAGCCGGTTTGCCGGACCAGTTCCAGGTCACGGGCAATCTGGCCCCATTCGCTTTCGGAGCAGATACCACGATGGCCATGGGCCTTGGCGTAGCTGCCATCGTGAATGTAGCCGCCCCTGAGCAGGGAATTGACTTCGCAGTGGGCCACAATCAGCTTGCCCAGTTTTTTGGCCCGGAGCATGGCTTCTCTCATCATGTCGTCGCTCTGAACGCCCCGGCCGTCATCGGAAAATGCGATGGCGTGCTGGGCCATTCCTTCCAGATCAGCCAACACCTCGCCCTTTTCTTCCACCGTGATGGAGCCGTAGGGATAGACATGGATACAGGCGGACTGGGCAATGATGTCCAGCTGCCGGCCCAGGTGTTCTGCCGAGTCGGGTACCGGATTCAGGTTGGGCATGGTGCACACGGCCGTGTAGCCGCCCCGGGCAGATGCCCTGGAGCCTGACTCCATGGTTTCTTTGTATGAAAAACCCGGCTCTCTGAAATGCACATGCACGTCACAAAAGCCGGGAAAAATTGCGTATTTGGGAGAGTTGAAAACAGAAAGAGCAGCACCGGTCATGGAGGCACCAATGCTGTCTGCAAATGTGGTTCCCAGAGAACCGGAAATAACCTTTGCCTGAATCTGTTTCGTCATGTTGGTCTCCTTTCTGCCTGTTATCAAAGTTCGTGGGGCCTAAAAAAATGCCCTGCCGGAATGCGGCAAGACGGAATAAAACAGGGGGGATATAATATGTTCGCCCCCAGAGCGGGATGTGCCGCATTTATCTTTGAGATTATAGCATGACGTGATAGGAAATGTCAATAAGAAAATGTGCAGAAAAAATGACAAGCGTAATACTGCCCGTTTTCTTCCGGAAAGAAAATACGCGTCCGGTGCCTGAAGTGACCCCAAAAAGTTAGACAAATAATTCTAACACAAATTGTTCAAGCAG
>JBJDYI010000277.1:0-5407 GCA_051867165.1 Faecousia sp.
TGACTTCCCGCAAGCCGGTGCGCTCCCGAAGGATCATGTGCTGCGGAGCATGGACTACCGCTATATTGCGCACAAGGGATACCTCCTCTTCTATATCGTCGATGAGCCGGAGAAGGCAGTCAACATTCTCGCCATTTTCAACGCCCGGAAGGATGATCTGCGGGTGATGAGCCGGTTTATCTGAACGTCATACGGAATGCCGGACGAAGTGCAAAACAGAGTACAGCGGAATCGAGAGGAGTTGACTGCTCATGGCCCTTATTTGTCCTGTGTCCGATTTGCGCAACTACAACTCCATTCTTGAACAGGTTTCCGCTGGTTCACCGGTGTATCTGACGGTCAGCGGACGTGCCCGTTATACTGTCCGTGATATTGCGGACGACGAGGAATTCGAGAAGACAAAGGCGATGCTCCGCCTGATGTGCGAACTCAATACAGGCATCCGATCGGGAGAGGAAGAAGGCTGGGTATCCGAGACTGATGTCCGGACACACTTCCACAACACACGCAAATGAAGATTGACCATGCGCAGCTTGGGAGGGATGATGCTTGAAGCCTGAAACGATGCATCCCATCGAACAGTGGGAAAGCCTGTTTACCGAGGTGATTCTGTCCCGGGGCGCCGATTATTGCAGAAAACAGGTTGTCGAAGACCTGCGGCAGGATGAAACGAAAATCGAAGCTGACGTTGCCGGGTCTGAGGTCTATCATGTTCAGATAGCTTTGTCTGACGGCTGCATCTCTGATTTGACATGCAACTGCCCATATGCTGCTGATGGAACAAAAAACTGCAAGCATATGGCTGCGGTGCTGTTCTCTGCGCTTGCGCCTGAGAAAGCCGCAAAGCTCAAGCCTGCCAAAACTGTTAAGCCCCTGCCTCCGCCAAAGCCGAACTGTACGCAGGTGACAATCCGCATAGAAGATGAGGATACCGTGGCTCAGCGGTATTGCGCGATCCCAGAGGTCAAGGCCGGGGATTATGTTGTTTTTTTGCTGAACGAACGGGAGACTGTCGGCCTGGTGGAAGAAGTGAAGCAGATGCCTCGCCCGATCGACGCATACGGACTTGGACGCAGGAATCATGTTCTCCGAATAACGGAAAAGCCTGAGCCTGCATCACCATTTACGATCAGGATTCTGCCGCCTGCACCCGTGTGCCGGCTGACGCTTGCCAAAAGAGACGCGATATCCCGCATGCGCGTAAAACAAGCGCGCATTGATAAGAATCACATCAAGATCGGTGACACCCTGCTGCTGGACACGGACAACGCAGAAGAGGCGGTGATTCTTGACATTGATGATCTCGCCACCGATGATCTGCCATACTGCCAGTTTATTGCCGTTCGTGAGAATGAAGATTTCTCCGTGCTTCTGAAGAATATAGTCTCGCTCCATATTCCCGGGGATGATGAAAGCGGCGCTGAATTTGTTCTCCATCGCTGGACGCTTGAAAGCGAAGAGGTTCGGATACCCTTTGGGGTCGATCGGGTGGCTGCCTTTGCCTTTGAGGACAACTGGGATGTTCGGCGAGTGATGATTGCCGGCCCCAATGTCCATCTGGATTCCTTTGCCTTTGGGCACAACGCATCGATCGAGGAAATCATGATTGAAAACGATGATGTTGATTGTGTCCCCGCCAGCTTTGAGGGCTGTGAGAACCTGAGGAAGCTGTCTTTGCCATACACATGCTTCCATATGAGAAAGGCGTTGGAAGCTCGGCTCCCGGGCGTCCAGATCAGCTTTCTTCTGAATGACAACGTGGATGATGACGGGATCATTTGCAGTGCCGACAGGTCAAAGGTCGTTTGCTGCACAAACCTGGATATTGCTATTTATCACAGCCCATCTGCTGTCACAGCGATTGGGGATTATGCGTTCAGCGGCTGCTCCAGGATGAGACGTTTTCTGCTGACTCCGTATGTGACAGACTGCGGCAGGGCTTGCCTGGAAAATTGCTTCGCTCTTGAAGAGATTGCCGTCAGCTATGACGATGAGATCGACGTGATTCTCATGTTTGGTCAGGATTACAGTCCTGATGCCAGGGAAATAACTCTTCACAAAAAAGATGGCAGCGAGGTCCACTTCTATCTCCCAACCCAATGCAAATTTACAAAGCTGCCAACTGCGAAGGAAGCCATGCGTGCTGTAAAGCCCGAAGAGCTTGATCCGGAGAATGCCTATGCTCTTGGCAGGCGATTTGAGGAAGAGCGCTCCATGAAGGAAGCGATCGCGTGCTATACCAGCGCATATCAGCGTGGGCTGTTTCAGGCATTTGAAGCGCTGACTGATTTGGCTCAAAATGAGTATGATCGGGAGTACTTTGATCTCAGCACCTATGATGATGTAATGCGTACACGAAGCATCGAACCGGCGCTGCATCATTTTTCACTGACGAATCCGGGGCAGAAATGGGCGGAGCTTTCCAGTGAGCAGCTGATGGATCGACTTAGGGACACGATTCAGCTGAATGCGTTCCTTGATGATCTGGCGCAGGCTGATCTTATGCAGGCTGAACTCCTGAATCAGCTGCTGAAATACCTGTATCCCCGATTTGGCAGAAAAGCCGCTATCGAAACGCGGGTACGGTTCTATCGTTGCGCAAGAAAGCTGAGCAAGGACGATTGCTCACTCAACTGGCGGGAGAAGCTGCTGGCGGAATGTCTGTCCCGACCGGAATACCAGCGGGAATTCCTTTTCGATCGAATCAAGACACTCTATTGGGAACGCGACCTGACTCATGAGAATCTGATCGCAGGCCTGGCTGATGAGGAGCTTCGCCATGACGTGATGGCGGCCTATGAAGCCAGCATCCATCCGCGGAGAGAAAATGTGGAACTCTGCCAGGCATTTCTTAAGAAAGCGGCGGATACGCAGGATGAGGTTGATCAGTGGTGTGCTTTGCTTGCCGTCTCAACCTATACTGCCCTATGCTGGAGAAACAAGAATTTTGTCCTGCTTCGAAGCATTCTTCAGATCGCCATGGATGCGTGTCAGGCCGGCATGTACCTTATGGGAATTCTGATTCTGCGCCATCGTCAGAATCTGAAACGGAATATCCCCCGCAGCTTCTACCGTACCATTGCACAGCAACTTCAGGTCAAGGGGCTTCTCAGCTTCAACGATTATGAGAATCTGCTGGGCGATTACAGAGCCAAGGATATTGACTTTTTCTATCGCTACGCCGATTTGTTTGAGCTGAACGGGACCGAACATGCGATGATGAAGCATGTCCTGCAGAGCTGGTATTGTATTCCCGGCATTGAAATCAAGGATGAGGATGCCAAAGAAGCAACTGAAAAACGTCCGTATGAAGCGTTTATTCCATTGAAAACCGGTGATGACCTCGTTCTTTACGGCAATCCCCATGAAGCGGTAAGCTACATGGTACAAAACGGTCTGCCGGTAGCGGATTACTATTTCTACATTCCGTACAGGCAGCTCCTGACCATCATGGACACCATGAAGGTCAACGAGGCCATCCTGATGCCTCTATGCCTGAACGAGAGAATCACCAAAAGGTTTGTTGAGACAACGCTGCGAATCAAAGAGTAAGATCTCGGGCTGTGAAGGATTCAGCAGGTGATGAATACCCAGGAGGAACCAATGATTGTCCTGATGGATTTGGAATGGGTTGAGAACAAATCCAGGCAAGTTACGCCGACTCAGCTGGCAGCTCAGCGCGTGACCGAAACATGGACGCCTGTTGCCATGTTCAATATGCTGTGCCGTCCCCGTGACGCTACCTTTCACCAATGGGATCATGTTGCTTATGCAGGGGCAGGGAGAGAGTCGTTTCTTTCCGCACCTTCTGCGAGAGCTGTATTTGAACGCTTCCGGGCCTGGCTCAAGCCTGATGATGCTCTGCTGTGGTGGAGTCAGGACGCACCCCGGCATTTCGCGGGACTGATGAAGATGCTGGGCTTTCCTAAGCTGAAGAACAAGAGCCATTCGGTGCAGGCGGCATTTCAGGCCTTCGTTTCCGATGGGATCAGAACCCGCGGAGGGCTGTATACCTTGGCGAAAGCCAGGCAAATCCCGCTTCTGAGGCCGGAGCATTGTGCGGCCAATGACGTGCGAATGATGCAGCAGTTGCTGCAGCGTGTTGACTTTCAAATGGAATACCTTCACCGTCAGCTTCCCTCCAGGGCAGAGCAGGCGCAAATTCAAAAGGCAGGGGCGAGCTTGACGCCATTCCAGATTGATTGCAATACGAACCTCATTCATAAGCGGGGATGTGAATTGCTCCCGGAAGATGCATCTGTTATTGGCTGTAAAGATCTCACGGCTATTATCACGCGGCATGTTACACCGTGCTCCGCATGCTGCAAGCAGCTTTGGAGAGAGTACCTCGTTGCCCGAAATCAGGATATAATCAAGCGTTCCCGATGCAATTACTATTACTTGCCTTCCGGGACTTCATTCCATAAACCGGATTGCCGCATCATCCTTCATTCAATCGCTCCTCCCTTTGGTACAGTATACTATTCGACCTGCGAAAAAACGGGAAGAACGCCGTGCAGAATATGCTGTCCAGAACCAAATGAAGCACCGGCATCGGTGCAATGCAAAGCGGAAGAGCGCATACTGACCATGCAGCAATCGCTGACCAGTGCAGAGAACCGGGCTGTGAGACGGCACCGGCAAGCTGCTCAGGAGCGCGCCAGACTGAATATGTCAACCATGACGGAGCAGCAGCGAACCGACTCACTAACGCTCACAGCGACGCGGTTTGCTTTCTGGGCAGTACCGGGATATAGCACCTTCCATTTGCGGCATTGCATGAAGCTGAATGGCATGGAGAATATTCGTGGATTTGCCAGATATGGAGACGCCATTCGAGCGGGTTTTAGTCCCTGCCGTCATTGCAAGCCGTCTGCAAAGCAGGATGCTATTGTTTCGATTCCGATTTACAACCAAAAACGGAGCGATGAAAGAATCGAGGAGATCATCTCCCTCTGTGAAGCAAAAGGCTACACATGCTCGCTGAATGGGCATGAGTTGCTGATCGAGACTCAGGCTGGTCGCTGGCGAGTTGACATCCAAAAGCGGCCGATATTCATTGAACACCAGCATACCGATGGCTCTGTCAAAGGAGAATCAAGCATTCATTGGCAGCCAAGGATGTTTTTATCCTTGCGGGACGTCGTGACCTATATCACGAAACATGATGAGAAGCTGGTTGCTGAACACATCGTATCTGAGGAAAATCAGTCTGAATAAGCCGTGACAAGGCATACCGGCGGAAATACTACCGAAAGCTGGTTTGCAAGACATACCGACTTTCTGCTGAATACGCTGGAAGCACCATTTCATGAGACTCATGTATGAATATTCTCTAGCCTATTGAAAGCATTTTTGACCTGTAACGCCATTTGTGTTACAGGTCAAATTGTTTCATGGAAAAGGC
>JBJDYI010000278.1:0-5393 GCA_051867165.1 Faecousia sp.
ACGCAGGAATTGGTAGTACCAAGGTCGATACCGATAATCTTAGACATAATGTTTTCCTCCTATATAAATCCTAAATATTTTACAAAGTTAATAAAGCAGTATTCCTACTGCGCAGGGAGGGTCTTGCCCCTTCCCGGCAACGGGTTTTCTTAGTTGGCCACCTGCACCATGGCAAAGCGGACAATCTTCTCGCCAATCTTGAAGCCCTTCTGGAAAACCTGGGCAATCACATTCTCCCCCAGGTTTTCGTCAAAGCAGTATTCCTACTGCGCAGGGAGGGTCTTGCCCCTTCCCGGCAACGGGTTTTCTTAGTTGGCCACCTGCACCATGGCAAAGCGGACAATCTTCTCGCCAATCTTGAAGCCCTTCTGGAAAACCTGGGCAATCACATTCTCCCCCAGGTTTTCGTCATCGACGTGCATGACAGCGTTGTGCAGATTGGGGTCGAAGGTGTCCCCCACATTGCCGAAGATTTCCACACCCAGGCCGGTCAGAATTTTGACCAGTTCTGTCATGGTCAGCTCCACGCCCTTCTTGTAGGCGGCGTCTTCGGTGGGCTGGTTCAGGGCGCGCTCCAGATTGTCATAGACAGGAAGCATTTTGGCCACGGCGTCGGCCTTGCCATTGCCGTAGGAGGCTTCCTTTTCCTTCGCGGTGCGCTTGCGGAAGTTGTCGTATTCGGCAGCCAGACGCAAGTGGGCATCGTGTTCGGCATTATATTTTTCCTCAAAGGGATTGATTTCACTCACTTCTTCCGTGGTTTCTTCCACAGTTTCGGTGGTTTCAATCTCTTCTTCGGGGTTCAGGTTTTCGGTTTCATTTTTAGCCATTTCCGGCCTCCTTCTGGATATCATCGGAGATTGCCTCCGGTAAATTCGGTTGTTCCGGCTTGGAGAAAGCCTTGCTCAGGGTCTCGGCAAAGTAGCTGAGCCGGGCGGTGATCTGGGCGTAATCCATGCGGGTGGGACCCACCACGCCGATCATGCCCTGGAGTCCGTCGCCAATGTCAAACTTGGTCATGACCACAGAGGTATCTTTCAGGGCCTGGGCCACATTTTCGGGGCCAACCAGCACTTTGGTGCCATTGACGTCCCCCATGACGGCGGGGAGATTGCTGAGGGCGTCCTCGTCAAAGGAGGCCATCAGCCGCTGGGCTTTGTCCACATCCTGGTATTCGGGAAGCCCCAGCAGCCGGGACTGGCCGTAGACAGCCATGTTGGTGGTGCTGTGGTTTTTCAGGGTCTCCTGGGTGAAATCCAGGATCACCGGCACCAGGGGCGCCGCGGCGCCGGCGGACCGCATAATCCGTTCCATCAGTTCCGTGGTCAGATCCTCCAGAGGAAGGTCTGTCATGGTGGCGTTCAGCACCGCGCTGAGCAGCTTCAGGTCACTTTCCTCTACGTTCAGGGGAAGCTTGATCAGCTTATTCACCACCTGGTCACTGGGCATCATCAATACCAGAATAAAGCTGCCCTGTCCGGCGTAGATCAGTTCAAATCGCTTGACCACCGCGCTGGATGACCGGGAGGCGGCGGAGATGGCAGGCAGGTTGGTGGCCTGGGAAACAAGCTTCGCAACCTTTTCCACCATTTTGTCCACCTGCTGCATTTTTTCTTCAATGGCGATGTTGATGGACTTGGTTTCGTCGATGGAGAGCCGGTAATCCATCATCAGCTCATCCACATACAGCCGGTAACCGGCAGCGGAGGGAATCCGTCCGGCGCTGGTATGGGGCTGTTCCAGATATCCCATGGCGGTCAGGTCCGCCATTTCATTTCGGATCGTTGCGGAGGAGTAGCGCATATCGGGCAGGGCCGCGATGACCTTGGACCCAACAGGTTCCGCCGTGCGGATATACAGGTCCACGATTGCCCGCAGGACCTTCTTTTTCCGGTCGGTCAGTTCCATTTCGTTTCCTCCGTTTCGTTAGCACTCCTTCGCTTCAAGTGCTAAGCACACTATACCAGAGAGTGCTAAAAAAGTCAATGGGGCGTTTTTGAATTATTCATTAACAATTTGTCGGGTCTGCCGTTTTGGCGCCGGGATCATGGAATCACACCCTTGCCCGGGAGGCATCCGTCCCTCTCCCGTAAAATCATCCTCCATTGCACCACAAAACAGTCATGTATCTTTTTTCTTGCAATTTTCCTTACGATACGGTAAACTGAAAGAAAAACCGGGAGGAATCACCATGAAGCGGCAGGATTACATCAACTGGGACGAATATTTCATGGGCATCGCCATGCTGGCTGCCAAGCGCAGCAAAGACCCCAATACGCAGGTGGGTGCCTGCATTGTCTCCCAGGACAACATCATTATTTCCACAGGCTACAACGGTATGCCCAAGGGCTGCTCCGATGACGAATATCCCTGGGATCGGGAGGGCGAAAACACCAAGTATCCCTTTGTGGTGCACGCGGAACTCAATGCCGTCCTCAACGCCAATGGACGGGACCTGCGGGGCAGCAAGCTGTATGTGGCCCTGTTCCCCTGCAACGAGTGTGCCAAGGCCATCATCCAGAGCGGGGTAAAGGAAGTCTACTATTTATCTGACAAGTATGCCGACTCCATGTCCACCCTGGCTTCCAAGCGAATGATGACCTCCGCCGGTGTGAAGTTTACCCAGCTGCGGACAAATCTGAAGTCGATCACCCTGGATTTCGTGCCGGAAGAGGAAAAGGACCAATAGCAATGATTATGCTCATGCCGGGGTGGTATTCATGGCCGCCCCGGCACTCTGTTTCTGCTCTTCATAAAAATCCGGTGGAAAAGCCCAAAGGGGCTTCCCACAAGTTCAAAAAACTCCCGCCTGTGCAGGCGGGAGTTTTGCGATATAGGTGATTTTACCAGGACTTCATTTTCTCGAACAGCTCCATGTACTTGCCGGCAGGAACGTCCCAACTGAAATCGGTATCCATGCCGCGCTTCTGCAGGGCACGGAAGCCTTCCCGGTTGTGATTGTACAGGGCCAGGCAGCGCTTCAGGGAAGCCAGGAAGTCGTCGGCATTGTAGCTCTGGAAGGTAAAGCCCAGGCCGCCTTCGCCGTTTTCATCGGCGGGAGGAACGGTATCCTTCAGGCCACCGGTGGCATGGACCACAGGCACCGTGCCATAGCGCATGGCGTTCATCTGGCTCAGGCCGCAGGGCTCGGACTTGGAGGGCATCAGATAGATGTCGCCGCCGGCGTAGATCCGGGAAGCCAGGCCCACATTGAAGGTGATCTTGGCAGCAACCTGATCGGGGAACTGGTTTGCCAGATCCTTGAAGAAGGTCTCATACTGGGGCTCGCCGGTGCCCAGGATCAGCAGCTGGGCATCCTCCTCCCACATGAGCCGCCGGGCAATGTAGCACAGCAGATCCAGGCCCTTGTGACCGGCCAGACGGGTGACCATGACCATCAGAGGCACATCGGGCTTCACAGGCAGGCCAACTTCCTTCTGCAGAGCGGCCTTGACAGCGGCCTTGCCTTCCACAAAGGTTTCCGCATTGTAGTGGGCAGGCAGCGCAGGGTCCGTCTCAGGATTGAAGGTATTCACATCAATGCCGTTGGTGATGCCGGTGAGCTTCCAGGCATTGTTGGACAGGATGCCGTCCAAACCATGGGCATAGTAAGGATACATCAGCTCCCGGGCGTAGGTCTCAGAGACGGTGGTAACCAGGTCTGCCGTCTCAATGGCACCCTTCATCACGTTGACGGAGTTGTTCATATCCAGGGTGCTGCGGTACTCCCAGGGCAGCGCCAGCACATCATCGAAGAAGCTGGCATTGGCCCAGCCCTGATACTCGATGTTGTGGATGGTGTACATGCAGCGGGTCTTGGGGAAAGAGCTCTGGTACAGAGCTTTCAGGTAGATGGGAATCGGTGCGCACTGCCAGTCGTTGCACTGGATCACATCCGGGACGAAATCCACGGCAAGCATGGCATCCAGGCAGGCACGGGCGAAGAAAGCGAAACGTTCGCCGTCATCCATGTCACCGTAGATGGCGCCGGTGCGGCCGCCGAAGTAATACTCGTTGTCGATGAAGTAGACCTGAACGCCATCGGTACGGTTGGTCAGCTTCATGACGGCGCAGTACTGCTGGCGCCAGCCCAGAGAGACCCGGAAGTCTGCCACCTTGGCGGTGACATACTTCTCATTGGTCTTGATTTTATTGTAGTAAGGCAGGAACAAGACTACTTCGTTTCCTTCAATCCGCTGCAGCGCAGCGGGGAGAGCTTCCATTACGTCGCCAAGACCGCCGGACTTGGCGTAAGGGGCGCCCTCGGAGGCACAAATGGAAATTCTCATACAGTCTCGCCTCTCTTCACCACGATGGGGTTCTTCTTGGTGCCGATCAGCTTTGCGCCGGGGGTAACGGTGACATTCTTGTCCAGAATGACATACTTCAGCTCTGCGCCTTCACCGATGACGGATTCGTTCATGATGATGCAGTTCTCCACTTCCGCATCCTTTTCCACCGTGACCTGACGGAACAAGACAGAGTCCTCCACTTCGCCTTCCAGCATGCAGCCGTCGGCGATCAGGCAGTTCTCAATGTCGCAGTCAGCGCCATAGTAGGTGGGAACGCGGTCACGAACCTTGGTATAAACAGGGTGATTGCCGTTGAAAATATCATGGCGGATGTCTCTGTCAATGAGGGCCAGGGAGTTGCAGAAATACTCCTCCACAGACTCATTGTACAGTGTCACGCCTTCAAACTGGTAGACATGGATGCCGATCTGACCGCGGCGCCAGCCGCCCATCACCAGGTCACGGTCCATGTGGTACTTGTCCCGTGCCACCATTTCCTTGACCCACTTGATCAGGCGCTTCTTGCTCAGGACGAAAATGTCCATGGAGGCAACATAGTCAGCGGGTGCGGCAAAGTCAACCACCATGTCGGCCACTTCGCCGTTCTCGTCCAGCTTGATGGCCAGGTCCAGCTTCTTCTCGCCGTTGGCGATGCCGGCCTTGGTGACCACAGTAACGTGCTTGCCGCTTTCCACATGGGCGCGAATCACATCATTCAAGTCGATGTTAGCCAGAATGGCGGAGTCGCTCATCACCACCAGATCATCCTCGCTGCCGTTGCCGTATTCCAGGAAGTCCAGTGCATTGTAAACGGCTTCCAGCTTGCCCCGGTACAGGTAATTGGTAGTGGTGGCATAGGGGGTCAGGAATTCCAGGCCACCCTCTTCCAGCTCCAGGCCCCACTCTTCACCGTCGCCGATGTGGTGCATCAGAGACTGATAACTGTGCCGGGAGATGATGCCGATGTGACGGATGCCCGCATAGGTCATGTTGCTCAGAGCCCAGTCGATCTGACGGTAGCGGCCACCGAAGGGAATACTGCCGGAGGTGCGCTTGTCGGTCAGCTCACCCATGGTAGCGTCATTGGTAAAAATAATACCC
>JBJDYI010000279.1:0-5389 GCA_051867165.1 Faecousia sp.
ACAACATCATGTACGCCGAGCTGAACACCAAGTCTGACTACTGCCAGGTCTGCGGATTCGACGGCGAGATTCAGATCGCTGAGGACGACGGCAAGCTGGTCTGGACCTGCCCCCAGTGCGGCAACCAGGACCAGAGCAAAATGAATGTGGCCCGGCGGACCTGCGGCTACATTGGCACCCAGTTCTGGAACCAGGGAAGAACCCAGGAGATCAAGGACAGAGTGCTGCACCTGTAATACCAGATACCTGAACATGAAAAGATCCGAACCCGGGGGTTCGGATCTTTTTGCTATGCAAAAGCATAGCAAAAAATCAAGATGCGCCATTTTCTCGTCCCTTCGGGGCAACCGAACATGATGCGCAAAAACTTCATGCGCTCGGGCTGTTGCCCATGATCGTGGTGCGCAATACAGCGCATGAAGTTTTATGGGGTGTCATGGGATTTCCTGAGGGAATTGTAGCACTGGAGGAAGTACCAGTTTTCAAAAAGAGCGGTAATGATCCAGGACACCAGGTACAATAGGTACAGCGACTCAATGCTATGAAACCAGGCAAAGACGGTGTAAATCCAGATAATCCGGAAGATACAGGCACCGGAGATTACAATAACCGTGGGGATCACACTTTTCCCCAGCCCCCGGCAGCCGGCGATGGCATTGTCCATCAGACCGGAAACCCAGTAGCTCAGCCCCATGATGGTGAGCCGGTGCATTCCCGCCTGAATGACGGCCGGATCCGTGGTAAAAATGGACAGAAAGACCGGTCCCACCGCTACCAGGGAAAAGCCCAGAAGGGCGCCAATGCCACAGGAATAGCCCAGGCAGACCAGATAGCTTTTCTTCACCAGCTTCCAGTTTTGAGCGCCGTAATTCAGCCCGATGTAGCTGGAACAGGCAGTGTAGAAGGCGGCCATCACGTCGTAAACCAGAGGATCGGCATTGGTGGCGGCGGTGTTTCCTGCCACCATGATGGTATCAAAGGAATTGACACCGGCCTGGACAAAGAGACTGGCGATGTAAAACAGCGCATTCTGGATGCCGCCAGGCAGACCCAGATGGAGGATTTCCCGGACGGCATGACCGTCTGGCTTCAGGTCTCGCCAGGCCATGCCGTAGAAGTCCCGGGTCCGGAACAGGCAGGTCAGCACCGCTGTGGCAGAGACATACTGAGAAATCACGCTGGCCAGGGCCACGCCCGCCACATCCATCCGGCATACAATGACAAAAAACAGGTTCAGTATCACGTTGAGGATACCGGCCAGCAGCAAAAAGACCAGGGGTTTCCGGGTGTTGCCAATGGCGCTGTAAACCGCGTTGCCGAAGTTATACAGGGCCAGGGCCGGCATGCCGCAAAGATAAAGCTGCATATACAGGGTGGCCTTGTCCAGCAGCTCCGGCTTGGTGTTCAAAAGACACAGCAAAGGCCGGGACCCGAACAGGCCAAACAGGGAAATGAGCAGACCGCTGACCAGGCAGACAACGCAGGAAGAATGGATGGAAATCCGCATCCCTTTGAAGTCCCGGGCGCCGAGGTACCTGGCCACCAGGGCATTGATGCCGCTGCTGATGCCGATCAGCACACCGGTGAACAGACTGACGGCAATAGAGGTGGACCCCACCGCAGCCAGGGAAAGGGGACCGGAAAACCGACCGACCACAGCGATGTCTGCCATGTTAAACAGGACCTGCAACAGGTTCGATGCGATCAGGGGCAGGCTGAACAGCAGGATTTGTAGGGAAAGACCCTTCTGCCGCCCTGACAGGGTTGCTGATTTCATGGTTTTCGCTTCTTTCTGTTTTCGAAATGACATAGGAGGACCCGCGCCACAGGGCGCAGGTCCTTTGGGGTTCCGTTATGTATCCAGGGTCCGGAAAATCTCAGCCCAGACGGCCTCATCCTGCTGGGTCATCCGGTTCCAATCCCAGGCGGCCCGGAAGGCTTCTTTTTGGGCAGGGGTTTCCAGCTGCTTTTCTTTCAGCTTTTTCGTCAGCTCAGCCGTGTACTGGCCCAGGTAGGAGACGGCATCGGCGGTATAATTGGGGTTATGGCCCTTGTTTTCCTCCAGCAGAATACGGATGTTCTGCTTGCCCTTCAGCCCTTCTGACAGGAGCTTGTGGTGGATCTCCCGGATTACGATTTTGTCGTTGGAGGAATAGAGCAGCAGCACTTTGGCATTGGTGTTCTTCAGGGATTCCACGGCATTATAGTTCACAAAGTCGGGATTGTTTTCCTGCTCGATTTTCAGAACAGGCTTGCGGTACCCTCTGAGGATGCCGCTGAAGAACTGACCTGCCATTTCGGCCACGGAAACATAGCCTGACAGGGCAATCACATGGCTCACATCGGGATGGAGCGCGGTAATGTTCATACAGGCAAAGCCGCCCCAGCTGTGGCCCATGACGGAAATATCCAGATCCCGGAAACCGGGGGTGGATTTCAGAGCGGTGATGGCGTCGCTCAGATCCCGGAGAGACTGGCTCAGTCCCCGGGCATTTTCACCGCCGGACTCCATACAGCCGGTGTGGTCGTAGGCATAGACCAGGTAGCCATGCCGGGCCAGCAGTTCGATTTCCTTCAGATAAGACCGGTGGCCGCCGCCGAAGCCGTGGTCAAAGACCACCACCCGGCCGGGGATAATTTCGTCGTAGCAGTAGAACCAGCCGTGAATCATGTGGCCCAGGCTGGACCGGAAATCGAAGGACTGCTGCCGCAGGCCGGGGAAATCGGCGTGGGAAAAATAGTGGGCCAGACCTGTGTCGTCGCACCGGCTGAGGAACTGGCTGCGGTAAATGTCCAATACTTTCTTTTCAAAAATCATGGTTTAATCTTCCTTTCTATTGGGTTGAAGCAGACCGATGATCTGTCCGGACAGAACCACCGTCAGCAGGGAATAGGCAATGCGTCTCAGGGGAATATAGCTCAGGGAAAGAAGCAAAATGGTCAGATCGCTGGCCAGGTAGATTTTCTCCACCGAAATACCGGTCAGCTGCCGGATGCTCATGGCCAGGGCATCGTCGCCGCAGGTGGCGCCGCCGGAGCGGACGCAAAGTCCGGCGCCAATGCCGATGAAGAGGGCGCCGGCGATGGAGGCCAGCAGGGGATGGCCCGCAATTTCCGGCCACAGGGGCGGAAACTGCTCGCAGATCCAATAAGCGCCGGAATAGCTGAGGGAGGCAATGATGGAATAGGCCAGAAAGGATTTTCCCATGGTTTTCCATCCCAGAAAATAGCACAGACCATTCATCAGAAAGCTGGTCAGGGCAGGGGAGAGATGGAACCAGTGCTCCAGTAAAAGGGTGGCGCCGAAGATACCGCCTTCCGTGACGCCGGACAGGGCGTGGATGTTATAGATGCCGAAGGCCTGAATGGCGGAGGCGGCGATGGCGATGAGACAATTAAGGGGTTTAAGCTGGGGAAGGGTCATTTAGATGTTTTCTCCTGTAAGCTCATAATAAATTCTCCGGTTTTCTTCCAAACCGGGCGGTTCCGGCCCGACTGTGCAGAACAGGCCGTACAGGTCGCCGCACCGTTTTTCCAATGTCCAATAGGGATGGTTAGAGGGTTCACCGGCGTTGAGATAAAGACCTGTTTTTTTGGCTTCTTTCAAAAGCCCCCTGCCTTTGGAATTAAAGGCAAGGACCCGCGTATAGGGAACGGCAGATTCCAGGTTGGCAGCGGTGATGCCGAGAAAGGCGCACATCACCATCCGGTCCAGACGGGAACGGGTGTAGCGCTTGGATTTGGTGGCGGTGAGGATTTCCTCCAGGGTGTTTTCCCGGCGGCTGGCGTGCATCAGCTTCCGCCAGAGCCCTTCACTGCCATAGGGCAGGCTGGCAAATTCGACCTCGGACATGGTGCGAAGCCGGGCCAGCATGGCCCCTTCGCCGGCGGCGATGCTGTGGAGCGGAGCGCCTTCCAAAATGGACCGGGCCTCCTGGGGCACACAGGTTTTCCAGTTGTGGGCAATGAGCATCAGATTCCGGACAGCTGTGGCGGAGGGATTGTTCTCATCCACGGACAGGGCATGATAGCTGCCCTGGCGATGAATGGGGAAGGGCTCCATGGCGCAGCCCTGGGCGAAAATGGCTTTGCAGTATTCCACCGCCAGAATGTTGTTGGGTTGGCTCAGCACTGCCGTATCAGCCCCCAGCCGCTTCAGGGCGGCCTCCCGGGCGGCGGGGAAGGATTTTCCGGAGTCCAGCTCCTGGCGCAGCAGGGGCGGAAAGCCGTCACTGAGAAGGGCTTGGGCTGCGGCTGTCAGGATTTCTTTGTTGGCTGTCTCTGCCCCGAAGCACAGGCAGTCGCACAGAGGTGCCAGAATCCGGACACCGCCGGACGCGAATCCTTCCGCGGAGGACAATGCCGTGGTGACCGGCAGCTCCAGCACCAGATCGGCACCGCACGCAATGGCGGCCTGGGCCCGGAGGGATTTGTCGATAATGGCGGGTGCGCCCCGCTGGACGTAGTTGCCGCTCATGGCGCAGACAATGGCCGAATCCTGCCCGAATTCTGCCCGGATCCGGTCAATTTGTTTCTTGTGGCCCAAATGAAGGGGGTTGTACTCACAGATGATGCCCACGGTTTTCACAGTAATCCCTCCTTTTTTAATTAATCAAAGAGAATAATACAAAATATTTTGAAATAGGGCTTGAGAATTTGGCGCAAATGCTATATAATATAATATAGCTATGGTTTAGCTTGTCAAAAAGATCCGTAGCAGACTGCGGATCATGGATAGAACCCTCCGGGGGTTCGACGGTCTCAGCTATGGCTATCATATCACAAGCGATCCCAAAATGAAACATATATTTTTAGGAGGAGATTCCAATGAACATTCTCATCATCAATGCCGGTTCTTCCAGCCTGAAGTACCAGCTGATGGATCCCGAAACCGGTGTTGTGTCCGCAAAGGGTCTGTGCGAGCGTATCGGCATCGACGGCCGTCTGAACCACAATGCAAATGGCAAGAAGGTTGTTAAGGACATCCCCATGCCCACCCACTCCGAAGCAATCGCTGCTACTCTGGACATCCTGGTTGACCCTGTTGACGGTGTCATCAAGTCCACCGACGAGATCGATGCTGTCGGCCACCGCGTCCTGCACGGCGGCATGGAGTTCTTCGACTCCTGCGTCATCAATGACGAAGTCATCGCTGCCATCGAGAAGTGCATCCCTCTGGGCCCCCTGCATAACCCCGCAAACCTGATGGGCATCCGTGCCTGCCAGGCTGTTATGCCCAAGACTCCCCAGGTTGCTGTGTTCGACACCGCTTTCCACATGACCATGCCCCCCAAGGCTTACCGCTACGCCATCCCCACCGAGTACTACAAGAACGACTCCATCCGCCGCTACGGCTTCCACGGCACCTCCCACAAGTATGTCACCAAGC
>JBJDYI010000280.1:0-5330 GCA_051867165.1 Faecousia sp.
ATATGCCCCAGGAAGGTGTTCCGGTCCGTATCCCACCCGGCGGTGGGAACGTTGACACCATAATAGGCGTAGTGGTCCCGGCGCTCCCGGTACTCGGTCTTGTGGTAGATCACACCGTCCTCCACTTCAGATTCGGCGATATTCAGGTTCCGCTGATAGTTGGTGCTGTCGTCCACGGCGTTCCACAGGCACCATTCCATGACGCCCCAGACATGGACGGTCTTGGGGCTTTCGGTTTCGTTGGTCAGAACCAGGTCGTGGAGCTCGCAGTTTTCCCCCAGAGGGACGAAGAGGGTCATCCTGGCTGCCAGCCCGTCTTTCGCGGAATCGAAAGTGGTATAGCCCATGCCATGGCGGCATTCGTAGCGGTCCAGAGCCGTTTTGGTGGGCAGCCACCCGGGGTTCCAGGCAGCTTTGCCTGATTCCTTGATGTAGTAAAACCTGCCTCCATTGTCTCCGGGGACGGCGTTGTAGCGGTAGCGCAGGAGCCGCTGAAGCTTGGCATCCCGGTAGAAGCAGTAGCCGCCAAGGGTGTTGGAGATCATGCCGAGGAAATCTTCACTGCCCAAATAGTTGATCCAGGGCAGAGGCGTGGCGGGGGTGGAAATTACATATTCCCGCCGGGCGTCGTCAAAATGTCCGTATTGCATTTTTGAAACCTCTTTCCTTAAAATAGTGCGCAGGGATGCAAGTTGAAGTAAAAGATTAAACGTTTTCGTCATTTAACAAGTTCATAATATATCAGATAATCACAAAAAATCAATACTTTTACCAAGAGAAAACGGCGAAAAATTAAAGAAGAAAAAAGTGAAATGGCAAAATCAACAAAGTTGTGGATGGACTCAAAAAAGAAATTGACAAATTATGAACGGGATTTTATAATCAAGAAAGAAAACGTTTAACATCCTCCTGTGTGCGATTCTGACACGGAAAGGAATTCGGATATATGGTAACTATCAAAATGATCGCGGAAGCCTGTGGGCTGAGCATCGCTGCGGTGTCCAAGGCTCTGAACCACCAGCCGGGAATCAGCCCGGAGAAAGCGGAGTGGGTGCGCAAAACCGCCCAGGAAATGGGGTATTATCCCAACGCCGCAGCCAGGACCCTGAAGACCAGCCACAGCAAAAACATCGGCATTGTCTTCCAGAACCGTCTGGCCCATGAATTTTTCTCCCAGGTTTTGGAATCCGTCCGGGACTACGCCGAGGCCAAGGGCTATGACATCACCTTTCTCAGCAGCGCGGGGGATTCCGGCATGGGCTATTACGACCACGCCATGCGGCGGCAGTGCGACGGCGTCATCATTGCCCAGGGCTTCTATGACAAGAACGATGTTGCAAAGCTGTCGAAAAGCGATATTCCCGTGGTGTCCATCGACCAGATATTCCAGGGACGGACGGCTGTGGTCAGCGACAATGTGGAGAGCATGGGCGCCATTGTGCGTTACCTGTACGGTTTGGGACACCGCCGGATCGCCATGATCCACGGTGAAGACGGGGATGTGACCCGGATGCGGCTTGGGGGCTTCTACCGTGCCTGCCGGGAATGCGGCATCCAGGTCCCGGACGAGTATGTGATCCCCGCCCGGTTCCAGGAGCCCAAGGATTCCGGCCAGGCCACCCGGAAGCTGCTGGCATTAAAGGACAGGCCTACCTGCATTCTCTATCCCGATGACATTTCCTATCTGGGCGGGCTGACGGAGATCGAACGCCAGGGTCTGTCCATTCCGGAGGATATCAGCTGCTTCGGCTATGACGGTATCCGCCTGGCGGGTTTGCTGCGGCCAAGTCTTGCCACCTACCGCCAGAACGCGGAGGAAATGGGCCGCCGCGCTGCCGACGAGCTGATCAGCGCCATCGAGGATCCCAAATACTATGTGCCTCAAATCATCACCGTCCACGGCAGCGTGCAGCCCGGCGGCTCGGTGAAGGATTTCAGCAAATAACGCCATGAATGCGGAGGAATCTGAATTCTATGCACTACACAAATGAACAGGCGCGGACCCAGACCATTTCCGCGCCGCTGCTGATTTACAGCACCTTTGGTCAGCAAACAGGGGAGGGAACCCTGGACGCGGAGTTTTTTTCCGCTGACCGGGAACGGGCCCTCGGCTTTGCGGGACTGCCCTATCCCGCGCCCATCTGTTCTTACTTGCTATGCAACGGTGTGTTCTCTTCCTTTGCGGAAACCCTCCGGGGAAGCGTTCTGATCTGCCTGACAGGGCGGAAGCTTCGGGTCTATGGGGAGGACGGGGAGCTGGAAGTTCCCCGGGCGGTTTCTGACAGCATTCTGGAGGTCTACGATAAGGTGATGGCCAGCCCGGGAAAGCTGAACGAGCAGGGCGAGCTGCTGCTGGACCTGAAAACCTATCCCGTGGGTCCCCATTACCCGGTGAATCTGCTGCTGGGCAACCGGGCGGGATATCCTTATCCCCTGTGTACCACCCCCAAGAGCGCCCTGGACGCTCTGGGCCGGGGCTCCTTCCGGGCCACAGGCGGTCAGCAGGTACTGGCCACCCGGTGCGTCCTGGCGCTGGAGGAAAACGGAGAGCCCGCGAACCGGCAGTTTTATCTGGTGGAGAACGGAAAGCAGATCTTCTACTCCGCCGATGTTCACGAAAATGTGGTCAGCGCCACCTGCTGCCACAGCCAGAACCGCAGCGTCATCACCTATCAAACAGAATGCGGTTTGGAGATCGTCCGCACCATCTTCCTGCTGCCCCAGCAGCCGGGGATGCCCAACGCGGTGGAGGCCCAGCGTGTGCGGATTATCAACCATACAGACAGAGCAAGAAACCTCAAAATCGTTATGACCGGCGTTTTCGGCATCACCGGCCCCATGACCATTGCCAATGACGTGGTCTATGCCAATGTGGTGGTGGAGAGTGAGGTATTCTACGACGGCAGCAAGGCGGCGGCCCTGACCTTGCATCCCAAGCCAAAAAATGAACAGGGCCAGAAGCGGTTCGCGGCGCTGCTGTGCAATGGGGAAACCCTGGACGAGTTCTGTGTCAGTCAGCCCGACTTTATCGGCAGCGGCACGCTGGCAAAACCGGAACTGGTGACCCATCTGCCCAGCCGGTATCAAAGAAAGATGGCCCCCTTCTTTGCCATGGGAAAAGCCTTCGCTGTTCCGCCCGGAGGGGAGACCATCGTTGACGAATTTGTGGGTATGCTGGAAACCGACGGCAACGCGGACGAACCCTTTGATGCCGCCCTGCACTGCCTGCTGGAAACCTATAAGAATCCCAAGGCGCTGACGAAGACCTTTGAACAGGTGGTGGCCTTCTGGGACCGGTATCCCAAGTATCTGGTGCCGGAAATCGGGGATGACCGGTTTACCGCCTATGTCAGCCACAACCTGCCCTTCCAGGTGCTGTACCAGACCTATGTGTCCCGGGCCTTTGCCTGGACCCAGAAATCCTACCGGGAAACCGGCTTCCGGGAGATCCAGGACATCTTCGCCTCCATGTACTACTTAAGCGCCATCGGGGAGAATGACCTGATTAAGGAGCTGCTCTCCAACTGGGTCCGCAATGTATTCCGCATGGGTTATGCCTACCATGACTTTACCTTCCAGGGAAAGGAACCCGGCGACTGCTCCGATGACCAGCTGTGGCTGGTGCAGGCGGTCTCCCGGTATGTAAAGCTCACCGGAGATACGGATTTCCTGCTGACCGAGTACCCCATTGCGGGAGAAGATAACACACGTCCCCTGTGGGAAACCCTGATGAGCATTCTGACCTACAGCGGACGAGTCTCCGTGGGCAAACACAATCTGCCGCTGCTGGATAAGGCGGACTGGAACGATACGTTAAAGCTGGACAAGGTGGTGCTGAAAGGCCCGGCCAAGGAAGATGCCTACCGCGCGCAGCTTTCGGAAAAGCATCAGGAATATGGCGTGGCCTGGGAAAACGACCTGTGCGAAAGTGTCATGAACGCCTGCCTGCTGAAAATCGCTGCGGACGCAGTCGTGGAGCTGGCGCCGCTGATCGGAAAGGACGCGGACGGCCGGGAAGCGGCGGCGATTTCCAAAGGCGTGTATGACAGCATGCAGGAAAACGCCTGGAAGCAGGACTTCTTTGCCCGGTGCCTGATCAACGACGGACGGGGTTACACCTATCTGGGGGCCAAGGGCGACGGTTTGGCTCTGGACCCGGATATGGACGGCACCTATTTCCTGAACTCCTACAGCTGGTCCATTCTGGCGGATGTGGCAACGGAGGAACAGATCCGGACCATGCTGGAAATCGTTCAAAAGTATCTCAAAACCGACGCCGGATTGAAGCTCTGCACTCTGGTGGAATTCGACCGGCTGGAGGTGGAAACCGGCACTGCGCTGTATTTCCCCGGTGACCGGGAGAATGGCGGTGTCTTCAAGCACGCGGCAATGATGGCGACGGTTGCCTCCCTGAAAGCCGCCAAGTATGTCAAGGACGAAGCCCTTGCCAGGGAGTTGGCAGAGCTGGCTTTCTTCATGATCGGCAAAACCGTTCCCTATGCCACCATGGACAAGCCCTTTACCATCAAGGGCAATCCCCGGTTCTGTACCCAATACAACAATTCGGAAACCTGCGAAAACATTGGCCCCATGCTCTCCGGCACCGCCTCCTGGCTGACCCTGGCAGTGTTCGAGTTCCTGGGCGTGGATGTGCAGGAAGAAATCATTGTCCTCAACCCTGTGATGCAGCCTGGCAAAACCGAAATGGCCTGCACGGTCAATCTGGAAAACTGCAAGGTTCGTGTAGAGGTCCACAGTGATGGAAGCCGCTTCCGGGCGGGGAAGGAGACACGCTATACGCTGGATGGCGCGTGTGTCACGAATACGATCCCCAGACCCACCCAGGGCGAGCATCTGGTGTCCATCCGGCTGTAAGCGGATGGCACATCTGAGAGAGGGGGCAATGAAAGAAGAAGCCAATTCGGAGCAAGCTGGCAGCTGCCCGAATTGGAGAAAATTTTCGCGGAGAGAGAAAACGTTTAACCTCTGCGAAAGGCTTCTGTTCCGGCAGATCCCAGCGCCGGATGGGCCGGAGAGGGAAGTCAACTCCACAATACGAAAAAAGGAAATGGAGGAATGCGCATGTCTAGTCTCGTAAAGGCACAGCAGGCCAGGCGTCAGAGCAATGTCCTGTACATCGTCCACCGGGTGGCGATCCTGCTGGCCGTGGCGGCGGTGTTCTATCCCGGGTTTAATCCCGGACGGATCACCACGGCCATCAACCGCAATGTATCCCTGTTCACCGCAAGCATCTCTTATTCGTCCATCGTCAGCAATCTGGAGCGGGCGCTGCTCCGGGGCTGGGTCCAAAGCTCCACCTTTGTGCTGGT
>JBJDYI010000281.1:0-5241 GCA_051867165.1 Faecousia sp.
TCAATAGAAAACTTTAATTTGGAACAAATTGGAGTTTTCTATATGAAGATCATAATGAGACGGGTTTCTGAGATTTTCTATTCCGAAAATCTCAGAAATGACAACGCCGTCAGGCGGTGTCTACCTGATAAAACAAAAGCGTTTTATCAGGTATTAGTATTAAAACTCCCCTGCGGCGTACATCACCGCAGACAGAGCGCAAAGGGGTGCCGTTTCGCACCGCAGAATTCGTCTGCCAAGGGTGCAAACCTGCAATCCTGCCTCCTGGGCCATCGCCACTTCCTTTTCCTCCAGGCCGCCTTCCGGACCGGTCAGCAGGCTGATGGTCTCAAAGGGGCCTGCTTCCAGGGCCATCCGCAAGGTGGTTGCCCGCTCGTTTTCATAGAAGAGGATGGCCTGATCGGCCTGGGCGGCCCGGGAAAGAGCATCCCGGTAGCTTGCAACCGTCACCACTTCGGGAATCCGACCCCGTCCGGACTGTTCCGCCGCGGAGGCGGCGATTTTCTGCCAGCGTTCCAGCTTCTTTTTCAGACTTTTTTCATCAGGCCGGGACACACACCGGACTGTTGGAAAAGCCACGATCTCATAGGCACCCAGTTCGGTTGCTTTCTGAATCACATGCTCCAGTTTATCCCCCTTGGAATAGGCCATGTAAATACTGGCCCGCACCCTGGCTTCGGTCTGAGATTCCTGCCGGTGCTTAACAACCAAGCTGATTTGTCCGGGACTCACATCACTGATGGTGCACAGGCACTCCCGTCCCTGGCCGTCGCAAACCAGCACCTCTTCTCCGCATTTTAGCCGCAGCACCTTGGCGTGCTGGGCATTTTCTCCGGTGAGCACCAGAAATTCCGGGGTCATTTCCTCCGGGGCCACAAAAAACCGTGTCATTCCGTTTCCTCCAAATTGTTTTCTTCAGTTTACCAGAGAAAGTGCCGGTTGGCAAGGACTTTTCCCTTGATTGTGAAAACAGGGCATCCTATAATGAAGCAAAAGGAGGAATGACCATGGAACTGAACATTGGCCGTCTGCCCCATGGCAGCCGCAACAGCATTGCTGACGTGGCTGGGGTCCGGGTGGGGCACTGCACCATCGACACGGACCGGCACAAAACAGGCGTCACCGTGGTGATGCCCTGTCAGGATGATATTTTTCAAAACAAAATGGTCTGCGCCTGCCAGGTGCTCAACGGCTTCGGCAAGACCGCAGGTCTGATGCAGATCCAGGAATTGGGCACATTGGAGTCCCCCATCGCCCTGACCAACACCCTGAATGTGGGTCTGGTCCATGACGCCCTGGTGGAATACCTGTGCCGTCAGGCAGAACAGCAAGGATACGCCATCCGCTCCGTCAATCCGGTGGTGTGCGAGTGTAACGACGCTTCCCTCAATGATATCCGCCACCGCTGTCTGGGGCAGGAGGAGGTATTCGCAGCCATTGACAGTGCATCCTCTGATTTTTCCCAGGGCGATGTGGGGGCCGGTAAGGGCATGACCTGCCATGATTTGAAGGGCGGCATCGGCTCTTCCTCCCGGCTCATCGCCATTGGCGGTGAAACCTTTACCCTTGGTATTCTGGCCCTGACCAACCACGGTTCTTTAATGGATCTGACCATTGGCGACAGAAACATCGGCATGGAAATCGAGTCACAAATCAAGGAAGATACTCCCGACCAGGGCAGCTGTATCCTGATTCTGGCAACCGATCTTCCCGTCAGTTCCCGGCAATTGAGCCGGATCCTCCGCCGATGCAGCGTGGGATTGGCAAGATTGGGCAGCTTCATCGGCCACGGCAGCGGCGAGGTTTTCATTGGCTTCAGCACTGCCGGTCGGATTCCGGCGACGGGTGAAATTCTGAATTTCCGTTGTATCCATGAATCCCAGATCGATCAGGCCTTCCGTGCCGCCGCTGAAGCCACGGAGGAAGCCGTCCTGCAGTCCATGCTGAACGCAGGCACCGTCACCGGCTATACCGGCAAAGTCCGCCGGCGCCTGCAGGACTTCTGGCAACCGTAATGTGGATCCATACCTGGGTAATCGATGAGATTTCTGTATATTGGGGCAGAATCTTTGAATAAATCGCGTCGGTCCACGACTCGTGGACAAAAATCTTAAAAGAGATCTTGCAAAAATCGGGAAAAAACGATAGTATATGGTTAGGTTACGATATTCCCATTTCAAAATCAAAATACCAACTTTTGGAGGAAATGCAATGCAACAGTATATGGATGCCATCGTCAAGCCCGTGGCAGGCCCCGGCCTGGAGCTGCGGAAGGTTCCCGTTCCTGTTCCCGGCCCCGGTGAAGTTCTGATCAAGATCCACAAGACCGCCATTTGCGGCACGGATGTCCACATCTATGACTGGAATGTCTGGTCTCAAGAGCACGTGAAGCCCCCCATGGTCATCGGCCATGAATATGTGGGTGAAATCGCGCAGCTGGGTGCCGGTGTCACCGGACTGACCGTGGGTCAGCGGGTCTCCGGCGAAGGCCACATCACCTGCGGTCACTGCCGCAACTGCCACACCGGCAACATCCAGTGGTGTAAGAACACCTTTGGCGTGGGCTGCGACCGGGACGGCGCTTTTGCCGAATATCTGTGCATCCCCGCTTCCAATGTGATTATCATTGACGAGAACCTGCCCGAAGATGTGGTTGCCTTCTTCGATGCCTTCGGCAACGCCACCCACACCGCCCTGATGTGGGATCTTGTGGGCGAGGACGTGCTGATCACCGGCGCCGGCCCCATCGGTATCATTGCTGCCGGCATCTGCAAGTACGCAGGCGCCCGCCGGGTCATCATCACCGACATCAACGACTACCGCCTGGATCTGGCCCGGAAGATGGGCGTGGATGCCGCCGTCAACACCAAAACCCAGGACCTGAAAGAAGTCATGAAGGAACAGGGTCTGCTGGAAGGCTTTGACGTGGGTCTGGAAATGTCCGGCAACGGCGCCGCCTTCTCCCAGATGTGCTCCGTCATGCGCAATGGCGGCAAGATCTCCCTGCTGGGTCTGGGCAACGGTCCGATCAGCGTGGACATGAACAGCATCATCGGCAAGGGTCTGACCCTCCAGGGCATCTACGGCCGGAAAATGGACAACTGGCATCAGATGAGCTACATGGTCCAGGGCGGCCTGGATCTGACCCCCGTGATCACCCACCGGTTCCACTACACCGATTTCGAGAAGGGCTTTGAGGCCATGCATTCCGGTATGTCCGGCAAGGTCATTCTGGACTGGACCACCAAAAAGGAGGATTAATTCATGAAGTCTGCACTGACTGCTTTTTCCGCTGAACTGGACGCCATCCGGGAAGCCGGAACCTGGCGTGAAGAACGCATCATCACCACCCCCCAGTACTCCCGGATCAACACCACCGCTAAGCCCGGTGTGGTCAACTTCTGCGCCAACAACTACCTGGGCCTTTCCACCCATCCCGAGCTGATCAAGGCCGCCAAGGCAAGCTATGATCAGTGGGGCTTTGGTCTGTCCTCTGTCCGCTTTATCTGTGGCACGCAGCAGATCCATAAGGATTTGGAGAAGAAGATCTCTGACTTCCTGGGTATGGACGATACCATTCTGTACTCCTCCTGCTTCGACGCCAACGGCGGTCTCTTTGAGACCCTGCTGGGCAAGGAAGACGCCATCGTTTCCGACGAACTGAACCACGCTTCCATTATTGACGGTGTGCGCCTGTGCAAGGCCATGCGCTATCGCTATAAGAACAACAACATGGATGACCTCCGGGTGCAGCTCACTGCCGCCCGGGAAGCCGGCGCCAAGAAGATCCTGATTGCCACCGACGGTGTGTTCTCCATGGACGGCTACATCGCCAACCTGCCTGGCATCTGCGACCTGGCCGATGAATTCGATGCCCTGGTGATGGTGGATGATAGCCATGCCGTTGGCTTCATGGGCGAGCATGGCAGGGGTACCCCCGAGTATCACCACTGCATGGAGCGCATCGACATCCTCACCGGTACCTTTGGCAAGGCTCTGGGTGGTGCTTCCGGCGGCTACACCGCTGCCCGTCAGCCCATTGTGGATCTGCTGCGCCAGCGCAGCCGCCCCTATCTGTTCTCCAATACCGTGGCGCCTGCCATCTGCGCTGCCACCATCCGCACCATTGAGCTTCTGGAAGAGAGCACTGACCTGCGGGACAAGGTACATGCCAACGCCAGATATTTCCGGGCTGAAATGGAAAAGCTGGGCTTCGACCTGCTGCCTGGCGAGCATCCCATTGTGCCCGTGATGCTGTACGATCCCAAGATTGCTCACGAATTCGCCCGCCGGATGCTGGAGAAGGGTGTTTACGTTGTGGCTTTCTGCTATCCCGTGGTGCCCAAGGGCAAGGATCGGATCCGCACCCAGATTTCTGCCGGTCACACCAAGGAGGACATTGACTTTGCCGTCAAGTGCTTCAAGGAAGTCAAGGAAGAGATGGGTCTGTAATACTATTTCTTGATTAAAATTTTTCATTTTAATCAAGAAGGCACCGCCTTGCGGCGTTGCCGAATCTGTGATTTTCGGGATAAAAAATCACAGATTCCCGTCTCATATGATTCTCTAATTAAAAACTATAATCCAAATTGATTAAAAGTTTTTAAAAGAGAATCAGTATAAATTGAACGGAACCTCAAGGCCGCCGGACAACCGGCGGCCTTTTTCTTTGCTGTGGGGATGCCCTCGCAAGTCTATCCTAAATCACCCCGGCAAAGGGTATTCGTTTCGGTTGCCGAAACATTGTTTCAAGAATGAAAACGTTTCCAAGTTTTGAAAAATAATCATTGACTCTTCCCATGGATTCTTTTATAATGAGAATATCAGAAAAAATAATCAATAAGACTTTGACTTCTACGTTAGGAAAGGTGACATTATGTATCGACTGCTTGAACTGAATCCCCAGCTGCAGGGCTTCGCCGGAGACATCGATCTGCGAATGTTCCTGTATCGTGCCACCAAGAATCGTTTGCTCACCGAGGGTCAGACCCTGGACGACTTTGCCAACGCCCACAACTATTATGGTTTCCACCGGACCGCCACCGGCTGGATTTACCGCGAATGGGCCCCCTCCGCCTATCAGCTGTATCTCACCGGCGAATTCAACAACTGGAATCTGACCAGCCACCCCCTGTCCCGTATCGGAAACGGCAACTGGGAAATCGAACTGGAGGGTGAGAATGCCCTGTGGGACGGCTGCAAGGTCAAGACCGTGGTGGATGCCAACATGACCCGCACCGA
>JBJDYI010000282.1:0-5232 GCA_051867165.1 Faecousia sp.
GCTGTTTGAATCCGAGCGGTTCAAGGAATATCTCCGCACGATGTCCAAGTTTTATCACTATTCATTCAGCAACACCCTTCTCATCGCCATGCAGAAACCGGAGGCCACCTATGTTGCCGGATATACCTCATGGCAGCGCAACTTTGACCGTCAGGTCATGAAGGGAGAGAAAGGCATCAAGATACTCGCTCCTGCGCCCTACAAGGCAAAGGAAGAGCGGGAAAAGATTGATCCTTCCACGCAGAAGCCGGTGCTGGATGCAGACGGAAAACCCATCACGGAGACTGTGGAGGTTATGCGTCCCGCATTCAAGGTGGTGAGTGTCTTTGACATCTCCCAGACCGACGGCAAGGAGCTTCCTGACATCATTGTGGATGAGCTATCCGGCAGCGTGGAGAACTACGCTGCCTTTTTTGAAGCTCTGAAACAGGAATCTCCCGTCCCGATTTCCTTTGAAGACATTCCCGGCGGCGCAAAGGGCTACTTTTCTCCGATAGAGAACCGGATTGCCATTCAGGAGGGCATGAGCGAAATCCAGACCATCAAGACGGCGATCCATGAAATTGCCCATGCGAAGCTCCACTCTATTGATCGGCCTGAGCCGGAACCCACATGGAAAATCGTCATGATCAGCGATGGCGGCACGAAGCGGGACTTTCTCTCAGGTTTTGCGTCCGAGGCAGAAGCAAATGCGGCTGCTGAACACGAAGGATGGCGTTTCGTTGATGAAAACCGTTTTGAGTGGCGGCTTGAGGTTGAGGAAGATACCTCTGCCGTTCAGGATATGCGGAAGGATCGCCATACCAAAGAGGTTGAAGCTGAGAGTGTGGCCTACACCGTCTGCCAGCGGTACGGCATTGAGACTTCTGATTATTCCTTCGGCTATATCGCCGGTTGGTCTTCTGACAAGGAGACTAAGGAGCTGAAAGGCTCACTGGAAACCATCCGCAAGACCGCAGCCGAGATGATCGACAGCATTGACGCCAAGCTCAAGGTGCTGCTGGCTGAAAAATCTCAGGAACAAACTCAGGAGATACCTGAGCCGGTCAAAGAGGAAAAGCCGTCGTATCACGATGTTCCAATCTATCGCGAGATGGCAAATTACGCATATGAAGCCGGTGAGTTGGATGCTTACCGCGCCTCCCTTGATGCAAATATGGCTTGTAAAGAAGCCATCGAAGCAGCGATCAGCGAGAACTATGTCGATTATAGACTTTCCACGAGAGTTGCAGTCGAAACCGTTCTTGAACAATTTTCCGAAGAGCGCGTTCAGTATGTGTTGGCAAACACAGTTCAGCACAATCTCCATGATGGAAGGTATCACGCCGAGAACAAGGATTGGGCAGGAAAGATTTCTGTATGCGAGGAAAACAGCGAATCCTATATCGTCAGTCAGGTGCATCCGGGATTGGTAAATCTATTTATCAATCAGTTCAGGGAATTGCTGCCTGAAATAACGCAGGAACAGCATGAAACCGTCTCTCCTGAGCCTGAAAAAACTGTTTCATCGAAGCATCGCTTCACCCCCGCTGAAAAAGCGATCAAGGATGCTGTCATGGACACGCTCAAGGCTCGTATTGCTTATGCCAACGACGGCATGAGATCGACGGTTAAAGCCTCAGATCAGTCTCAAAGGATCATGGCTCGGAACGGAGTCAAGATTGAAGGCAATACGGTTACGCAGAACGGAGAGCCGCTGTTTGCCATCCACCGCCGTTACTCAGCCAAGAAAACGCAGGGCTGTTATCGGGAGCTGACACCTACGCTTGAGTATATCCGGCAGGAGAAAAAGCAGGAAAAGCCCTCGATCCGTGACCAGCTCAAGGCTGCGGCCAAGTCTCAGCCGGAGAAGAAAGCTCCGGCCAAGGCCAAATCGCATGACATGGGATTGGAGTGATGCCGATGAAGTTTGAAGATATTGACCTGATTGCTGCCTTGCAGCAGATCACCGACATCCATACGGAGAACTACAAGGAGGACTTCGAGCTTGACCGGAAGCTCCTTCAAAAACTGGCGGTTTCCGATTCTGCCGAAGACAAGCATCTTCTCTGGATGTCCCGTCCCAGCGGAACCTACCTTCTGCGGGAACGGGAGGTCTACATCGAAGACACCTTCGAGAATAAGACATGGGAGTTTTACCATGATCAGACCAGCGATCCCATATTGGCTTATGCGCTTGAGATCACCGGGACGAGGGATGGTACAGTCATCGGGAATATGGTGGAGCTGGATTATGCAGCTCATGTTGAGCGCATGAAGCAGCTCACCGTTGATGTCGATAGAGCTGCCGTGACCTTCAGCGATGACAGCACCTATTATCTCCCGTTCAAGTCTTACCGGAGAGGAGCTGCCGAGCTGGAAGTAACACATGGAAAAATCCGTTCGGTTGGCTTCCTGCCGGAGAACGAACAGGAGCTTGCCATGATTCTGCGGCGGGAGCGGTTCAAGGCAAGCTATCATGCGCAGCCCGGGAATATCGACGAGCATATCCATCAGCTTGCCGTCCGTCATGGGAAGGCTGAGGAAGTCTTGGCTGTACTGCCTCTTGCAGCGCAGACCGCCTACAACGAGGTTAAAGAGGCGCACCCGGATTCCATCGTCTGTTTTGCCCAGAACGGCTATTTCGAGATTTACGGAGAGGATGCCAAGAAAGCGGCTCCGATCCTTGGCTCAAAGCTGCTGATGAAGGAACTTGAGGGCTGCGGCAAGGTTGCTGTGACCGGCTTCCGTCAGGAGCAGTGGGTAGCCAAGGCGAAAAAGCTGTGGGAACACGGAAATGATGTTTTTCTGACCCAGACCGGTGCAGACGGCAAGCAGGAAGTGGTAAAGGATCTCCGGGCTGAGGACTTCATCCCTGTTGGCATGATTATGGGGATGGACGGAAAGACGGTTCGGATTGAAAGCGTTGACTTTGCGGCAAATGATGTCCGGCTTACGGACATCACCGATCCGAAGATGCCCCAGACCATTCACGAGATGCCCGCTATCGTCCGCATTTATGTGGAGGAAGCACCCGCTGAAAACCTTTGGGCGGCACTTGACCGGAGAAAAGAGCCTGAAAAATCGCAGCATTCCGTCCTTGCCAAGCTCAAGCAGTGCAAGGCGGATGCCGGAAAGGATGCTCCCAAACCGCAGCTCGACAAGAAACCAAAATCTAAAGAAATGGAGATTTGATATGCCTTTCAATGTGGAAGAAACCAATCTGATGTGCTGCTTCGACACTTCCAGCCGGGGCAAGCTCATCGCGGAGATGAAGGATCTCCCTCTGAATGAGTTGGACGAAGAGATGGAAGAGCTTGTTTTCAGAACCGTCCAGAAGCTCGAAGCAATGTCTGACGCTGAGTTCGACGCGCTCTATATCGCGCCGGACAGCATGATGAATGACTGAAAGGAGGATGCCTATGCCTGTTATGGATGACAGTTTCCAAGCGTTTGTCACCAACCTCGGCAAGTACAACGAGGGTGAGCTGGTCGGTGAATGGGTAAAGTTCCCGACAACCGAGGAAGAGATGCAGAAGGTCTTTGAACGAATCGGGATCGGGTCGAAGGATGAGTTCGGCCATGTGTACGAGGAATGGTTTATCACCGATTATGAGTGTCCCATCTATGGGGTTCAGAAGCTGCTCGGTGAGTATGAAAGCCTCGATAAGCTGAACTACCTTGCCTCTCTGCTGGACGAGATGCCGAAGCATGATCTGGAAAAGTTCGTGGCAATCATGGAGAGCGGCTGCGATGAAGTCAGCGACATTGATGACCTTATCAATCTGACCTATAATCTGGATCGCTACGACTTTTTCCCCGGTATCAAGGACTATGATGATCTTGGCCGTTTTTACTTCGAGGAAGGCGGCTACAATGAAGACAATCGGTTCGGCAGCTTCGTGGACTACATTGATTTTGAACAGTACGGCGAGGACTGCGCTGTCAATGAGAACGGCACCATGACCGACGCCGGGTATATCCGGGAGACCGGGGACAGTTGGAACCGCTTCTTTGACGGAACGCTGGATGACATCCCCGATGAATACCGCGTCACCGGTGGCGGCGAAGAGCTGGAAGACAACGGGAAAATCGTTGCCGTGGTTGTTGAGCCGGGAAAGGAACCGCGCATTGAAGAGATCGATTCCGGTCTGGAGTCCCTGCAAGGCATGGTTGGCGGCTATATTCAGGCAATCTATCCCTACGACGATCCGGTTGCCCTGATCTGCAACGAGGAAGGCAAGCTCGAAGGTCTGCCGCTGAACCGCGCTCTGCGTGACGAAGACGGTGACATCTACGACATTGTTTCCGGTACATTTCTTGTTGTCGGCCTGACCGAAGACAACTTCGGTTCTCTCTCCGGTGAGCTGGCAATCAAGTTCTCGCAGGAGTTCAAGCAGCCGGAGTCTTTTGCCAAGCTGGGAGACAAGATTGTCGTTATTCCCATGATCTCCGAAGAACAGCAGAAGCAGGAAGCCAAGGAACAGAAGGATTTTGAGGTCAACATGGACACCTCCGGTCTGGCTGTTTCCGGCCATGTGGGAACATGGCACACCATTGACCACATGGAGGTTGACGGCCATACCTTTTTCCTGATGGAGCATGATACCTACGGCGATGAAGCTGCCTGTCTTATCGTGGATGAACACGGCAAGCTCTCTCTGAGCGATGTTTATGACGGCTTCGACGAACACACGGTTGATCTTCTCCGTCAGGAGGTCATGACCGTTGACCGGATGCCGGATCCTTCTATCACGACTGACGAAATGAAGGACTACGGCTACGCATGGGGCGGTATGCTCCCCATGCGGGAGGAAGCTGCCGCCGAGGTCATGAAAACCTGTTCTGTCTACCGGCTGTACGGTGATAACACCGAGGGGCTGGTTCTGGACGCAAAGGAAATCCACGATCATGCTGCAAAAGGTGGTATCTTCGGTGTGGAGAAGGTTGAGTGGAAGGCTGCGCTGGAACGGGAGAACTACCTGAAAGCCGCCGAGATGTCCACCGAGGATGATTACGGCATGATTGACGGGATCATCAACAACGGCCCGAAGGAAACAGAAGCCAAGGCCCCTGAAAGGAGCGAAAAGTCCTCTATCATGGACAGGCTCAAGGCTGCAAAGTCTGAGCCGCATGAGGATCAGCCCAAGCCCCACAAGGAGCGGAAACCGGAGCATGACCTATGAGCAGGAGCCAGAAGTGGAAGCTCGAATGGGCATTCTTCCTTGATGCAGACGGGAGACGCAAGTACAA
>JBJDYI010000283.1:0-20088 GCA_051867165.1 Faecousia sp.
TTGGCGCCGCAGGGAATGAAGCCGGTGGTCATAACGGTGCTTTTCCGATCCCGTTCCTGTTCAATGGTTCGGGAGGCCAGGATACCGGGGACGCCGCAGCCGGTGGCCACCAGCATGGGGATGATGGACTTACCGGAGAGGCCAAATTTCCGCAGAACCCGATCCATGATGAAGGCCACACGGGACATGTAGCCCACGTCCTCCAGCAGAGATAGCAGCAGCGACAGCACCAGAATCTGGGGCACAAAGCCCAGCACCGCGCCAACGCCTGCCAGAATACCATCCATCACCAGGCCATACAGCCAGTCGCTGACACCCAGAGTGGTCAGAATGGTGTCAAACAAATTCGGAATCCACTCCCCAAACAGTACATCATTGGCCCAGTCGGTGCCCATGGTGCCGATGGAGAAGGGGAAGCTGCCCATGGCGATGGCATACATCAGAAACATGATGCCTGCAAAGATGGGCAAAGCCAGAACACGGTTGGTGACAATCCGGTCGATCTTGTCGGACAGGGTCAGCTCATGCTTGGCGGCTTTCTTGGTGACAGCCTTGGCCACCACGCGCTCAATGTAAGTGTAGCGCTGATCTGCCACAATGGATTCCGAATCATCGTCCAGTTCCCATTCACAGTCGATGATGTGTTTTTCGATATGAGCCAGCAGATCGCTGCTCAGGTTCACTTCCTTGCGGACCATTTCATCCCGCTCAAAGAGCTTGATGGCATACCAGCGAAGATAATGGGAAGCCACTGTCCCTTCGATGGATTCTTCAATATGGGCCAGAGCATGTTCCACACTGCCGTTGTAGACATGGGGAATCTCCCGGTGGGTGTGATTCCGGGCCAAGACCACCGCCTGCTCGGCAGCTTCAATGCAACCCTCTCCCTTCAGCGCGCTGATCTCCACGCAGACGCAGCCCAGGGCTCGTCCCAGCTTGTTCAGGTCAATGCTGTCACCATTCTTCCGCACCAGATCGATCATGTTCACCGCAATGACCACCGGATGGCCCAATTCGATCAGCTGGGTGGTTAAGTACAGATTCCGCTCAATGTTGGTGCCATCCACAATGTTCAAGATGGCATCAGGATGCTCTTCCACCAGATAAGTACGGGTCACCAGCTCCTCAGGGGAATAGGGAGACAGGGAATAAATACCGGGCAAATCCTGAATCACCACATCGCTGTGGCCCTTCATGGTGCCTTCCTTCTTCTCCACGGTTACACCGGGCCAGTTGCCAACATACTGGTTGGAGCCTGTCAGAATATTAAACAGGGTGGTCTTGCCGCAATTGGGATTGCCGGCAAGGGCAATTTTAACAGACATAAAGTACCTCTCCTATTCGATTAGCCTTCGCTAACTCAGTCTCAAAAAAATACCGGATCGTTACTGTACTTCGATCATTTCCGCGTCGCTTTTCCGCAGGCTCAGCTCATAGCCCCGGACATTGATCTCAATGGGGTCTCCCAAAGGCGCCACTTTCCGAACAAATATTTCCACATTTTTGGTAATGCCCATGTCCATAATGCGGCGGCGCACGGCGCCCTCCCCATGAAGCTTCACCACGGTGACGCTGTCACCGATCCTTGCATCCCGCAGGGTTCTCATCTTTCTTCCTCCTTATCGTCTCCAACCATGCCAATCATGGTTAGTCTCAGCTAACTTCGATATCATAACCCATCCATTTCCATTTGTCAAGATGTCAGTTAAGTTTTTTTCCGTCAAAAAAGGAGGGCTTCTCCCCGGCTGTTTCACAAACGCTTTTGATGAGACGCTCTTTTTCCTGACGGGTCAGCTTTTTCACTGCCAGCTCCCGCTTTAAGGCATCGGAATGACTGCCGCAGAGTTCCGCATAGGCCAGCCGCAAAGGGCCTCTGCCTTTGGTGTACCTGGCCCCTTTTCCTGTCCGGTGCGCTTCCAACCGTTTCTCCACATCGGTGGTGATGCCGGTGTAGAGGGTGCCGTCCCCACAGCGGAGCATATACAAATACCAGGTCGTTTCCATGGTTCCTCCACGCATAAGGGAGGGCATTGCCCTCCCCTATCTGACTCTTCTTTTGATTTTTCTGCCCAGGACCAGGTCCACCAGGAAAAATGTCACATTGCCCAGGAGCAGCATTAGGGCTGTCATGGCCAGACCCATGCCGGAAAATTCCTCCACCAGTCTGGAAACGCCGATGAGCTTCAGCAGCATCCAGTACAGCAGCAGGATGCTGCCATTGAACAGCAGGATCTTCCAGAGCCACTTCCCCTTCATGCGGTCCAGCTTTGGTTTTACAATAGGATAATAACCCAGCACCGCAAAAACCGCTGCCGCTTCCTTATCCGGGGCCAGCAGCAGTCCCAGAACAGCCACCGCCCCGTACCAGGCCCAGGCAATGCGGCTGCCGCAGAGGGAACGCACCAGCTGGCATACCAGCATACACAGCATGGGCACAGCATAGGTGGCAATGGGGATAATGGTGCCGATACACATGAAAACCACAGCCACTGCCGCCAGCATACCACCCAAGGCGATGGGATAAGCCTTACTTTGCATTGTTCTTCAGCAAATTGTACTTGATGTCCCACAGCTTCTGGCTCAGGTCCACATAATAGGTGTGGGGATTGTCAAAACGCTTCACTTCGTCCCACAGGGTATCCACCTGGCGCAGGCAATAGGTGCGGATCTGCTTCAGGGTAGGCAGCTGGTACACCAGCTCTCCATTTTGGAAGATGGGTACCTGCAGTTCCTTGGCGGTGAAATCATAAACAGTCTTGGTTTTCCAGGTGGCATCGGGATCAAAGATCTCCATGTCCTTGGAATCATCCACGGTCTCATCGTAGACGCACATATAGTCCGCAATGGCCTTGCCGGTGTCATTTCCGAAGAAGCGATACAATTTCTTATAATGGGGGTTGGTAATTTTGCCCACGTTTTCCGAAATCTTAATCTTGGGGGTGATGGTGCCGTCAGGCTGTTCCACCGCCACCAGCTTGTACACGCCGCCAAACACAGGTTCACTGCGGGCAGTGATGAGCCGTTCACCCACGCCGAACATATCAATCCGGGCGCCCTGGCGCAGCACATCCCGGATGATGTACTCATCCAGGGAGTTGGATACCGAGATCTGGCAGTCGGTCCAGCCGGCTTCGTCCAGCATGACCCTCGCTTTCCGGGTCAGGTAAGCCATATCGCCGGAGTCCAGGCGGATGCCGCACTTGGTAATGCCTCTGGGCTTCAAAACTTCATTAAACACGCGGATGGCATTGGGGACACCGGACTTCAAGGTGTTATAGGTATCCACCAGCAGTGTGCAGTTGTTGGGGTACATTTCAGCGTATGCCTTAAATGCCTCATACTCGGTATCGAACATCTGAACCCAGGCATGGGCCATGGTACCGCCGGCCTTCACGCCGAAAAGCTGATCGGAAATGGTGCAGGCAGTGCCATGGCAGCCGCCAATATAGGCAGCCCTGGCACCCAAAATGGCCGCGTCCGCGCCCTGGGCCCGACGGGAACCAAATTCCAATACCGTGCGGCCCTCGGCAGCCCGGGCCACCCGGTTTGCCTTGGTGGCAATCAGGCTCTGGTGATTGACGCACAGCAGCAGATAGGTTTCAATGAGCTGAGCCTGGATGGCAGGGGCACGAACCGTGAGGATGGGCTCCTTGGGAAACACGGGGGTACCCTCAGGCACAGCCCAGATATCACCGGTAAACTTGAAGTTTGCCAGGTACTCCAGGAATTCCTCGCTGAACAGTTCTCTGCCCCGGAGGT
Source organism: Faecousia sp. (assembly GCA_051867165.1). Classification (GTDB taxonomy): domain Bacteria; phylum Bacillota; class Clostridia; order Oscillospirales; family Oscillospiraceae; genus Faecousia. The sequence goes on from JBJDYI010000283.1 coordinate 3,760, forward strand.
ACGCAATGTCCTCAGCGGAGAAGTGCAGGTCCTGAATATAATGGACAATCTGCTCCAGACCGGCCGCAATGGCAAAGCCGGCACCATCGGGACAGCGCCGGAAAAACAGATCGAAATAGGTAATCCGGTCCCGGTACCCATTGGCAAAATAGCCCTGGCCCATGGTCAGTTCATAAAAATCGCAGAGCATAGTGTAATTGAGCTTATCGTTGACAACCATAACAGTCACCTCTTTTATTTCGTTGCCGTCATTATAGCGGATTTCATCCCACTTGGCAAGTAGTTTCATTGACAAGACATCTGTATTTTCAGATATTTTCCTGAAAACTTTTCTTCCGTCTCCCCTTTTTGTTGACAGAATCCCGGATTTCGGGTATGATAAAATAAAAGAAAGGATGTGGTTCCCATGGAAATCACCGTTGGAATGAAAGCAGAAGTCGCTACCCTTGTGGAGCGGGAGGACACCGCCAAGGAAGTGGGCTCCGGCGATCTGCTGGTTTACGCCACGCCCTGCATGGTGGCCCTGATGGAGGGCGCTGCCTGCGAAGCCATTGCACAGGCCCTCAATGAGACCCAGACCACCGTTGGCGTTGCCCTGAACATCGAACACATCTCCGCCACCCCTGTGGGTCTGGAGGTCCGGGCCGAAGCAGAGGTCACTGCTGTGGAAGGCAAGGTCATCACCTTCGCTGTCCGTGCTTTCGACGAAGTGGGTGAAATCGGAAACGGCACCCACAAACGTGTCATTGTAAACACCCAGAAATTCCTGGACAAGGCCTACGCCAAACTGTAACATCCCCACCCAAAGGAGGGACAACAATGGAAAATTACAGCGCCATGATTCGCAACACCTTCGAGCTTTGCAGCATCCGGGATGGTCAGGTTTTCTTTGAGACCTGCCTGAAGAACGCCTTTCCCACGTTCAATTTCCGCCGTTTGGAACTGATTCGCATCGACTGCAACAATTTCTATCTGGAAGGCCGCAGCTGGAACCATGTTTTCGAAATTCAGAAAACGGAATTGGATGGTGAGCCGGTATGGGAAGTCCACTGCCATCGGGTTACCATGGGCCGCACCCCGGACAAACATGTTTATCTGGACTATCTCAGCCTGGGATTTGTAAAATATCTAGAAAAATAATGAAAACCTCCGGCCCAGCCGGAGGTTTTATTTTTTACTTACTTTGCCTTGTCCTGGGTGATCAGCCGCTTCATGGCCTCGATGCCCACCTTGATGGCAGCGGAGGTGTCCTCGGTCATCTCCATAAACAGACCGGCCTTTTCCCGCTCCTGATTCCAGACCGCATGGAAGCAGCTGCCGCAACGGACCCCCAGCGCCGCTGCCACCACAAACAGTGCTGCGGATTCCATTTCACTGGCCTTGACGCCCAGACGCTTCCAGCTTTCCCACTTCTGCAGCAGATCATAGTAGACGGGAGACTTCTCCGGGCTGTGCTGGCCGTAGAAGGAATCCTTGCACTGGACAACACCCACATGGGTCCGATATCCCAGGTCCTCGCTGGCGGCCTTCAGGGCAGCCGTGACCTCAAAGTCTGCCACTGCCGGGAATTCGATGGGCGCATATTCCAAAGAGGTATGTTCAAAGCGGATGGCACCGCTGGCCACCACCACATCGCCGGGACACACATCCATGTGGATGCCGCCGCAGGTGCCGATACGGATGAAGGTATCCGCGCCGATGGCTGCCAGCTCCTCCATGGCAATGGAGGCGGAAGGACCGCCGATGCCGGTGGAGCAGACAGTAACCTTCTCTCCCAGCAGGGTGCCGGTATAAATATTGTATTCCCGGTTCATGCCAATATGAACGGGATTGTCAAAATAGGATGCAATGGCCTCACATCGGCCAGGATCGCCGGGCAGGAAAACATAACGGCCCACGTCCCCTTCTTTGCAATGGATATGATACTGCATACCGATGTCTTGCATAAAAAACACCCTCCTAAAGTTATATTATTTGTTCATTATAACACAGCACGTCCCAATATGCAACCAAAATAACGCAGCGGGAATGGATTCCATTCCCGCTGTATTGTTATAGACACGCTTCTTCCCGCTCAAAATGTTCCTTGGTTAGTTTGACCACCACACCGCTGAGGCCCAGCAGCGCAATCAGATTCGGGATTGCCATAAAGCCATTAAAGGTATCCGCAATGTTCCACACCAGGTCCAACTCCAGAGCTGCACCAATGATGATCGCTGTGATAAAAAGGGCCTGATAAAACGGAACACTCCTGTGGCCGAAGAGGAACTCACAGCAACGGCTGCCATACAGCGCCCAGCTGAGAATGGTGGACAGTGCAAACAGTCCCAAACCGATCGATACCACCAGAGAACCAAACCTGTTGCCAAATACCTTGGAGAAGGAAGCAATGATCAATTCCGCACCGGCATTCTGGCCCCAGGTAATCTCCACCCCATTTTTAACACCGCACAGCAGTGTCAGGGCTGTGATAGTACAGATAATGATGGTATCCATGAACACTTCAAAAATACCATACATACCCTGCTTCACCGGATCTTTCTCAGAGGTTGCCGCATGGGCCATGGGAGCAGAACCAAGACCTGCCTCATTGGAGAACACACCACGGCCGAGACCTTTTTGAATGGTGGTGAGGATGGTGATGCCGAAGGCGCCGCCCAGCGCTGCTTTCGCACTGAATGCCCCTTTGATAATCATGGCAAAAACGCTGCCCAGGAGTTTATAGTTCTTGCCAATCACGATCAGGGAACAGGCAACATAAATCACTGCCATTACCGGCACCAGTTTTTCCGTGACGGAACCGATGCGTTTGATACCGCCGAAGAGCACCATAGACACAATGAGCGCAACCAGGAATCCCACAGCAATGCTGGACAAGGGCACCGTCTGGCCCAGAATGGTTATCACAGAATCTGTGGTGTTGCCGCCAAAGGCATTGATGGTGGAATTAAAGGTGGTGGCAATGGTATTAACCTGGGTCATACCGCCGGTACCCAGTGCCGCAATGGCCGCCAGCAGGCTGAACACAACCGCCAGCCACTGCCAATTTTTGCCCAGGCCATTTTTAATGTAGTACATGGGGCCGCCCACATAGTCACCCTTGACGTTCCGTTCCCGGTAATGCACCGCCAGCACCACCTCGGCATACTTGGTGACCATGCCAAACAACGCCGACAGCCACATCCAGAACACGGCGCCGGGACCGCCCAATGCAATGGCGCCGGTGACACCGGCAATATTACCAGTACCGACAGTGGCAGCCAGCGCGGTGGTCATGGCTTGTAAGGGGGTAACCTCACCGCCGCCAGCCGTCTGCTTTTTAAACAGCTTGCCCAGGGTATGCTTCATCACATAACCGAATTTGGTAAACTGAATGAAGCCGACTTTCTTGCTTAAATAAATGCCGGTACCCACCAGCAGAATCAGCATCCAGGGACCCCAGGCAATGTTATTCAACAAATTGATGATTTCAGAAAAGGTCATGATGATCTCCTCCACTTTCGTGATGTTTCTCTACTATACTGCATAAAAGAATAAAATGCAAGCATTTTTCCGTTCTGTAAGGATTTTTGTCCTTACGGTGTGGATGTTCCATAAAGTACAGACTGATATTCAAGCAAAATTCATTCCGCAGAGTGGAAAAGAGGAATCAAGAATTCATATCAGAAGAAACTGACCTGGCTGGTATCCGGCAGGTCCCCGAAGGCGCCTGCCTCCTTCAGCATCTGCATGTGGGTCTTGGAAACCTTGGGGCATGCCAGCGAAACCTCCTCGATGGACAGGAAGGTTTTCCCCTTCCGGCCCTCCATCAGGTCCCAGGCGGCACTTTCTCCCAAACCGGAAATGGCCACAAACGGCGGCAGGATCTTGCCGTCCTTGATGAGAAACTTGGTGGCATGGCTTTCATAAATGCTGATGGGTGCAAATTCAAAGCCCCGGAGGTAAAATTCATACACCACTTCCAATGTGGTCAGCAGATCTTCATCCTTGGCGGTGGCATCTTCGTTGCTGTCAATTTCATTGATGTTGGCAATGACAGAATCCATGCCGCCGGTCATCAGCACCGCGTCAAAGCCGCCCTTCTGGCTCCGGCGGTAGAAATAGGCCGCGTAGAAGGCCAGCGGATGGTAGACCTTGAACCATGCAATCCGGAAGGCCATCATGCAGTAGGCCACCGCGTGGGCCTTGGGGAACAGGTATTTGATCTTTTTGCAGGAGCCGATGTACCAGTCCGGCACGCCGGCGGCCACCATCTCTTCCTCTGCCCCGGGAGGCAGACCCTTTCCCTTTCGGACCGACTCCATGATCTTAAAGGCCCGTTTGTCCGGCATGCCACAGGAAATCAGATACAGCATGATGTCATCACGGGCGCCGATGGTCTGGTCCACGGTGGCCGTTTTGGAGTTGATGAGGTCCTTGGCATTGCCCAGCCACACATCGGTGCCATGGGTATAGCCGCAGATTCGCACCAGAAAGTCAAATTTCTCCGGCATGGTGTCCAGCAGAACACCTCTCGTAAACCGGGTGTTGAATTCCGGGACACCCACCGCGCCTGTTGGACCCAGCAGCTTGTCGTTTTCATAGCCCAGAATTTTCGAGGAAGTGAAAATGGACATGGTGCCCTTATCGTCCAGGGGAATGGTCTTGGCATCCACGCCGGTCATATCCTCCATCATACGGATCATGGTGGGATCATCATGACCCAGCATGTCCAGCTTCAGAAGATTTTCTTCCATGGAGTGGTATTCAAAATGGGTGGTAATCTGGTCGGAATTGGGGTCATCTGCCGGGTGCTGAACAGGGCAGAAATCCCAGATCTCGTTTTCCTGGGGAATAACCACCAGGCCGCCGGGGTGCTGGCCCGTGGTGCGGCGGACACCCACGCAGCCGGCTGCCAGTCTGGCCTCCTCTGCCCGGTTGACGGTCTTGCCACGCTCCGACATATATTTCTTCACATAGCCGAAGGCGGTTTTTTCCGCCACCGTGCCGATGGTGCCGGCACGGAACACATGGGAGGACCCAAACATGGAGATGCAATATTTATGAGCCTCCGCCTGGTATTCGCCGGAGAAGTTCAAGTCGATATCCGGCACCTTGTCGCCGCCGAAGCCCAGGAAGGTTTCGAAGGGGATATTGAATCCGTCCTTTTCCAATTGGGTGCCGCAGAGCGGACATAGCATATCGGGAAGGTCGGCGCCGCAGTTGAATTCCTTCGGCACATCCAGAATGGTGTGCTTGCAGTCGGGATTGGGACAACGATAGTGGGGCGGGAAAGAATTGACCTCCGTAATGCCGGACATGAAAGCCACAATGGAAGAACCAACGGAGCCACGGGAGCCCACCAGGTAACCGTTTTCCAGAGAATTCTGCACCAGCCGCTGGGCAGACATATAGATCACGTCGTAATGGCAGGAGATAATGTCGTGCAGCTCCGTTTCCACACGCTTGACGAACAGTTCCGGGGGATTGTCGCCATAGAGCCGGTGGAGTTTGCCATAGACCAGAGCCTTCAAATCCTCCACAGAGTTTTCGATCTTGGGTGCAAACAGATTGTGGGGCACGGGCCGCATGGTCTCACACATATCCGCAATCCTGTTGGGATTGGTGACCACCACTTCGTAGGCTTTTTCTTCTCCCAGATAGCTGAACTCTGTCAGCATTTCGTCGGTGGTACGGAAATACAGGGGGTTGGGCTTGTCCGCGTCGTCAAATCCCTTGGTTGCCAGCAAAATATGGCGGAACACTTCATCCTCGGGATTCAGGAAGTGGACGTCGCCGGTGGCCACCACCGGTTTTCCCAGTTCCTCGCCCAGCCGAACGATGGTCCGATTAAAGTTTTTCAGTTCCTCCACATCCCTGGCCATGCCCTTTTCCAGCATGAACATATTGTTGGACAGGGGCTGGATTTCCAGAAAATCATAGAAGGATGCGATTCGCTTGAGTTCTTCGTCGCTCTTTCGGTCCAGCACCGCCTGGAACAGTTCTCCCGCTTCACAGGCAGAGCCAATGATCAGCCCCTCCCGCAGCTCCAGCAATTCGGATTTGGGAATCCGGGGCACCCGGCGGAAGTGATGCAGGTTGGAATTGGAAATCAGATGATACAGGTTCCGCAGGCCCACCTGATTCTTGGCAAAGAGAATGATGTGCCTTGCCTGCCGCTCCGTGATACGGCCGCCGGCCCGGAGACTGGGCATGGCCGGGTTGATGGCCTGCAGGGAATGGATATCATGATCCTCTTCCAGCTTTTTCATCAGATTCACCATGACCAGACCGCAGGTCATGGCATCGTCTGCGGCCCGATGGTGGTTGAAATCCGGCAGGCTCAGGGCATTCGCCACGATGTTCAGCTTGAATTTATTCAGATGGGTCAGCAGATTCTGGGACAGGATCAGGGTATCGGCAGCCGTGTAGTTGTATGCAATGCCCTGGCGCTCACATTCCGCCCGAATGAAACCGGTATCAAAATCGGCGTTATGAGCTACCAAAACCCGGTTGCCCACAAAGTCCAGGAACTTGGGCAGGACTTCTTCGATCTTGGGGGCGCCCTTCAGCATCTCGTCGGTGATGCCGGTCAGATCCACAATTTTCCGCTCCAGGGGGCGCTGCGGATCCACAAAGGTCTGGAACCGGTCCACTTCTTTGCCTTCCTTCAGAATCACAGCACCAATTTCGATGATCCGGTCATTCTGAGCGGAAAGGCCGGTGGTTTCCAGGTCAAAGGCCACAAATTCTTCGTCAAAAGCCATCTCCTGGCTGCCGTGGACCACGATTCGGTCATCTACATCGTTGACATAATACCCCTCGCAGCCATAGAGGATCTTGATGGTCTCGTCGGTGCCGGCAATTTTCGGGGGGCCCTTCCAGCTTTCCACGCAGTGGAGAGCATCCGTAAAAGACTGGCAGCAGCCATGATCTGTGATGGCGATGGCACGGTGGCCCCAGGCTGCCGCCTGCTTGATGGCAGCGGCCGTGGGGGTCAGGGCATCCATGTTGGACATGGTGGTATGCAGGTGCAGCTCCACCCGCTTTTCGCCCACCGCAAGGTCCTTCCGCTTGGGCATGGAACCGGGCTGCATGGCATAGGGTTTCAGCACCATTTCGTTTTCAAACCGGTCCTCAATCAGCTTTCCCTGTACCCGCAGGACGGCCCCTACCTTTACATTCTCCAGAATGGGCTTGGCCTCTCCGGCCTCCATGAATTTGGAGATCCGGATGGAGCCGGTATTGTCCGTGATGTCGAATTTTACCACCCAGGCATTTCGTTTCTTCAGTTCCTTGTGGTCCACGTTGAAGACCTTGCCCTCCACGATGATGGAACCCATGTCCAGGCTCAGATCCTTCATGGGGACGGGATTGCCCCGGAATGGCTTGCCATAGAAGGTGTCGCCTGCCTGAGTGGCAGCCGATTTGTCATCCTTCTTTTCCTGCCGGGCGGCCGTCAGGGGCATGGTTTGGATCATCTGGTCACGCATGGAATCCATGGCTTCAAAGAGCGCCTTGCCTTCCAGGGTCTGGCCTGCTTCAATGGAAATGGTCACAGGAGATGCAAACCGTTCCCGCAACGCCGTCTGGACCTGGGGCAGCAGCTCTTCCAGCTCTGCCCGGCCGTTGCCCCGGAGTTTGACCGTCAGCGCCGGCCCGTTCCACACCCATTTCGCTCCCGCAAGGGATCCCCGGGTCATGGAATTGCGGCTTACGAAGAGCATCATCAGCTCTTCCGGTTCGATTTTGTGAAGCTCCGAATCCGGATGGGTGGCCATGATTTCCAGTCGCTTCAGGCCATAAAGCCGGCCAATTTCCCGGACGGCCTGGTCAAGATGCCGCTGGGGGATATAGGTCTGCGAATGAACTGCCACGGATACAGACCGGGATTCCGGATCGATGTCCGCAGCAACAATGGCCGCCTGAGAAAGAGCGGCAAACAGCTCCTCAGGCGGCTCATAGTCCGGAAACATATTCAGTAAGTAAATGTTCTGTTCCATAACTAGAATATCACAGAGTATCGATGCGTTTTAACAGTGCAGGCAGCAACTGATCGTATGGAAGCTTCTCCACCTCCACGCCTTTTTCAAAAATGGTGCCCCAGCCGTCGCCGCCGGCAATGCCGATGTCGGCTTCCCGGGCTTCGCCGGGACCGTTGACAATGCAGCCCATGACCGCCACGGTCAAAGGCTTCCGGCAATCCTTCAACGCTTCATCCACCTGATTTACCAGGCCAATGAGGTCGATTTTGGTTCTGCCGCAGGTGGGACAGGAAATGATATTGACGCCTTCCTTCCGCAGGCCGGCCGCCTTCAGAATGTCCCTTGCTGCGTAAACTTCCTTCACAGGGTCGTCCGTCAGGCTGACCCGGATGGTGTCACCGATGCCCTCTAAGAGCAGGGCGCCGATGCCCATGGCAGACTTGATGAGTCCCTGCTTCACAGGACCGGTTTCCGTGACACCGATGTGGATCGGATAGTCACAGCGGCTGCGAAACAGCCGGGCGGCCTGGACCATGGTGGGCACCGTGGAGGACTTCATGGACACACAGGTATCATAGAATCCCTGCTTTTCCAACAGTTCCAGGTGCTGGAAGGCGCTTTCCACCAGCGCTTCCGCTGTGGGGTGGCCATACTTGGCAAGCAGCCGCTTGTCCAGGCTTCCGCCGTTGACACCAATGCGGATGGGGATCTGCCGATCCTTGCAGACATCCACCACGGCCTTCACCCTGTCCTCCCCGCCGATGTTGCCGGGATTGATGCGGATTTTAGCCGCGCCGCCTTCTGCCGCCGCAATGGCCAGCTTGTAATCAAAATGAATATCGGCAACCAACGGAAGGGGGCTTTCCTTACAGATTTCCGCAAAGGTCCGGGCACTTTCCGCATTGGGAACCGCCAAACGGGCAATCTGGCAGCCGGCAGCGGCCAGCTGCCGGATCTGCTTCAAGGATCCTTCCACATCCGTGGTGGGGGTATTCAGCATGGACTGGATCACCACCGGGGCGCCGCCGCCAATGGGGATGCCACCAACCATAATTTGTCTTGTCATAATCATTACCTCCTGAAGAGGAAAAGAATGTCTTTGAACATGATGACGGCCATGAGTCCCAGCAGGAACACCATGCCGGCACCATGAAGCCAGCCTTCGTATTTTGGATCGATTTTTTTATGGGTGATGCCCTCCACCACGGTGGTAATCAGCAATCCAACCACCCGGCCGCCATCCAATGCAGGGATGGGCAGCAGGTTCATCACTGCCAGATTGATGGCAATAAAGGCACCGAAGTACATCAGATTCAGCAGGGCATCAAACCGCGTGGCTGAAGCCGCTGCGGTTTCCGACATCATGGACACAATCCCCACCGGGCCGGACATATCGGAAAGTCCCGCCTGACCGCTAAGCAGCATCTGCAAACTCAGCCGAACCATGCGCACCGTATCCAGACACTGATTCCAGGCGTATTGCAGTTTTCCTCCAAATGTCAGTTCTTCCAGTGTGAAATTCATGCCGAACATCTGTCTCTCGCTGCCGTCGGACTGGGTGACCGGGTGCTTTTCCAAATAAAAATTGGGCAACGTCACTTTTTCTCCGTCCCGCTCCACCACAATATCGTGATAATCTCCGGGATTCAACATCAAAATCAGGGAAAAATCCGACTGGACGTAGATTTTTTCGCCGTCGATTTTCAGAATCCGGTCCCCGGGCTGCAAACCATTTGCCCCATTGACCGTGCTGTATTCCTCAAAACCGGCAATCACCGGCACCACCGCCTGCTGGGCGGGCAGGAAAACAATGACCATCAGCACAACACCGGCGATGAAATTCATGGCAGCGCCTGCCACCAGAATAATCAGTCGCTTCCACCAGGCCGCCTTGTCGAAGGACCGGGGATTGTCACTGCCGCCGTCCTCCCCTTCCATGGCGCAATAGCCGCCAATGGGAACGGTGCGGATGGTATAGAGGGTCTCTCCCACCTGCTTCTTCCAGATGGCAGGACCCATAAACAGAGAAAATTCATTGACCTGAACACCGGACCACTTGGCTGCCGCAAAATGGCCCAGCTCATGAACAAAAATCAGGACACTGAACAGTAAAATCGCAAAAAGAATGCTCATAGAAAACCTTTCCTCAGGGTGTTGCAAGATGCCGGACCGCTTCCCGTGCCAGACGGTCAGCCTCCAGAATTTCTTCCAGCGTGGGATTGGGGAGGAACGGAACTGCCTCCACCGCGCTGCTCACCAGCCGGTAAATGTCATAAAAACCGATTTCATCCCGCAGATACATGGCAACCGCTTCCTCGTTGGCGCCGTTCATGGCAGGGCAGGCAGTGCCGCCCCGCTTGGCACAACGGTATGCCAGCGCCAGGCAGGGGAACTTTTCCATGTCCGGTTTGGAAAACGTCAGGCTGCCGCAGGTCAGCAGGTCCAGCCCCTCCACCGGGCAAGGCCGCCGCTCGGGATAGGTCAGGGCCAGCTGAATGGGCAGGCGCATATCGGGGGTGCCCATTTGGGCCATGACGGCACCATCCACAAATTCCACCATGGAGTGGACAATGCTCTGCCGGTGGATCACCACATTCACCTGCTCCAGGGGCATCCGGTACAGCCGCATGGCTTCGATGATTTCCAGGCCCTTGTTCATCAGGGTTGCGCAGTCAATGGTGATCTTGGCCCCCATCTTCCAATTGGGATGGCGCAGCGCATCGGCCTTGGTAACGGTTTTCAGCTGTTCCTGATCCATTCCAAAAAAAGGACCGCCGGAGCAGGTCAGAATCAGCCGCTTGACTTCTTTGCGCGCTCCGCTGCCCATGAGACACTGAAAAATGGCGGAATGTTCAGAGTCCACAGGGATAATCTCCACCCCATGTTTTTCCGCTTCCTCCATCACAAGCTCACCGGCGCAGACCAGGGTCTCCTTGTTGGCAAGGCCAATGCGCTTGCCGGCCCGGATGGCAGCCAACGTGGGCTTTAAGCCCACCATGCCCACCACTGCCGTGATGACACAATCGGCGCCGGGAATGGTGGCCGCTTCAATAAGACCGGCCTCTCCCCAGTTTACCCGGATGGGCAGGTCTTTAATCTCCCGGGCCAGCGCCTGGGCTGATTCGGCAGTTGCCATAACAGCCAGCTCCGGTTGGAACTGACGGCATTGCTGGGCCATCCGTTCCACATTGGTGCCGGCTGTCAACGCCGCCACCTTGATTTCAGGCATCCGGCTGATAATGTCCAGGCTCTGCCGGCCAATGGAGCCGGTAGAGCCCAAAATACTGACATAGTTCATCATATCAAATCACCATCGGCGCCAGCAGCAGCATGGCTTCCATCAGGGGCCCCACCATCATCATGGAATCCAGCCGGTCCAGAACACCGCCATGGCCGGGAATCAGGTTGCCGTAGTCCTTAATACCGGTCTGCCGCTTGATAATGGAGAAGCACAGGTCGCCAAAAATACCGGCCAGGGAACCTGCCAGACCATAGAGAATGGCCAGACCATAGTTGACCGTCAGACGGGGAAAGGCCAGGTCCAGCACCAGGGCATAGATCAGCATGCCGATCACGGCAGTTGCCAGGCCACCCAGGGCACCTTCAATGGTCTTGTTTGGGCTGACCACAGGAGCCAGCTTGTGCCGGCCAAATTTCAAACCCACAAAGTAAGCGCCGCTGTCAGACAGGAAAGCCACCACGAAGGGAATCAGAATCACATAACGGCCAATGGTCATGGTCAGGATCCGGATCAGGCTGCTCAGCAGGAAGGGCACCACGGCGCCGGACACATAGCACAATGCCAGCATTTCGATGTGTACCTTCACATGGTCCAGCATCATCTCCGCAAACAGCGCCACCGTATAAACCAGAAGGCCGATCAGCAGCCAGGCATGAACGGCGCCCGTATGACTCCACATCACCACAGCAAAGGCCATGATGGAAGAATAGATCACAAGTCGCGGATGCTTTACCAGATGGGTACGGTACAGCAGTTCATAGGAGCCGATGGACATCAGCACTGCATAAATCACAGAAGCAAACATTTTCGGTGCAAACAACACCAGAATCAGCAGAATGGGGATCAGAACCGCTGCCGAAATAATACGGGTCTTCATTTTTCTTTACGTTCCTCCAAAGCGGCGGTTTCGCCGGTGATATTCTTCAATGGCCGCGTCCAGATCCTCAGGACCAAAATCGGGCCACAGGACATTCATAAATACATATTCTGAATAAGCAGACTGCCACAGCAGGAAATTACTGGTGCGCTTCTCGCCGGAGGGCCGGATGATCAGTTCCGGATCCGGAACACCGGCAGAATAGAGATAGCTGTCGAAAAGACCTTCCTCCAGCTCTTCAGGCTTTCTTGTTCCTGCAGCCACTTCTTCAGCAAACCGGCGGGCTGCCCGGACGATTTCGTCCCGTCCGCCATAATTCAGGCAGAAATTCACCTGAACATCATAATCAGAAGAACGCATTTCCGCATCCCGGCAAAGTTTCTGCAGATCCGGACTCAGCCTGGTCAGATCTCCAAAAAACCGGAAGCAGACCCGGTTCTTTTCCATATCCTGCAAGGCTTCCTCCAGATACCGCCGCAGCAGGCGCATGATCCCTGCCACTTCATCGGCAGAGCGTTTCCAGTTCTCCGTGGAAAAGGCATAAACCGTCAGATATTCCACACCCAGGGTGCGACAGTAATTGGCGATGCGCCGGAAGGATTCCGCGCCGGCAGCATGACCGGCGGTGCGGGGCAGGCCCCGCTGCTTGGCCCAGCGGCCGTTGCCATCCATAATGATGGCAATATGTCTGGGCGGGGCCGGTTTTTCAGAAGGTGTCATAATGCACCTCTTTCTTTAAAGATATTCAGAAACAAGGTCATCTGTTTCTATATTCCCCAGGAATATCATGTATTTCGTATCTAAGCCAGTGGAGAAATAATCTCCACTGGCCGGTGATATTACATGCTCATCAGTTCCTTTTCCTTGGTTGCCAGAGCGGCATCCACCTTCTTGATCATCTTATCCAGCAGATCCTGCAGATCCTTTTCTGCCTTCTTCTGGTCGTCCTCGGTGATCTCGGAGTTCTTCTTCAGCTTCTTCACATAGTCCATGCCGTCCCGGCGGATATTGCGCATGGCAACCTTGGCATCTTCGGCATACTTCTTGACCTGCTTGGCCAGATCCTTACGACGCTCCTCGGTCAGCTGGGGGAATACCAGACGGATGACACGGCCATCGTTCTGGGGGTTAATGCCCAGATCAGAAACCTGAATGGCCTTCTGAATGTCTTTGAGCAGCTTGGTGTCCCAGGGCTGGATCACCAGGGTACGGGCATCGGGGGTGGAGATGGTGGCAACGCCGCTCAGAGCGGTCTCACTGCCATAATATTCCACCGTGATCCGGTCCAGAACCTTGGCATTGGCACGGCCGGCCCGAACAGCGCCGAATTCTTCTTCCAGATGGTTCAGAGCACCATCCATTCTTTTGGCAAAATCCTTAAAATCGACAGTCATAATGTAAAACCTCCAAATGAATTATGTATTGCAGGACATTTTCTTAATTGGTAACGGTGGTACCGATCTTCTCGCCCCGGACCACACGGACAATGCTGTTTTCTTCCGCCAGGCCGAAGCATACCATGGGCATGTTATTGTCCATGGCCAGAGCCATGGCCGTCACATCGGTGGCCTTCAGTCCACGGTCCAGCACCTCGTTGTAAGTCAGGGTATCGAACTTCACCGCGGTGGGATCCTTCTTGGGGTCGGCAGAATAGATGCCGTCGATGTTCTTGGCCATCAGCACTGCATCAGCCTCAATTTCCACACCCCGCAGCACGGCACCGGTATCGGTGGAGAAATAGGGGTTGCCGGTACCTGCGGCAAACAGGACCACCTTTCCCTCGTTCAGGTAACGGTTGGCGGTATCCCGGGTAAAGTACTCGGCAAATTTGTTCATCTCCACTGCCGTCAGCACCCTGGCATCCATGCCATGCTCACACAGGGCATCCGCCACAGCGATGCAGTTCATCACGGTGGCCAACATTCCCATGGCATCTGCATGGGAGCGCTGCATCTTGCCGTCGCCGTTCTTCACGCCGCGCCAGAAGTTGCCGCCGCCAATCACAAGGCCCACCTGGACACCCAGGTCCACACAGGTTTTGATAGAGGCACACACCTCATTGATTTTCTTAAAATCCAAGCCGAAGCCATCGCCGGCAGCGGTTTTCTGACCCAGTGCCTCGCCGCTGACTTTCAGCAGAATACGCTTGTATTTGATTTCGGACAAGTTTGATCACTCCTTATCTCTTTTCATATCCTTTCCTATTTTAATATAAGATAGCCGAATTGACAACCCAAAATATTAAGAATTCGGAAAATGTTTTTTGTTTTTTCACAAAGTTGGTGATTATGTACATTTTTTCCTTTGGTGAATTGTGGAAATAATCGCCATCCCACCTTAATTTCTGTTGCAAAATACCGCTCATTGGGGTATAATGGCATATTATTGGAAAAACATAAAATGAGAGGAAGTATACCACGATGGCTGAAATCACCGAAAGCAAAAATTTCATCCACGCTTTTATCGATGAGGACATTGCCCCCGGCGGTCAGTATGCCGGCGAGACGGTCCACACCCGTTTCCCCCCCGAACCCAACGGCTATCTGCACATCGGACACTGTAAGGCCCTGATCATTGACTTCGGCACCGCCGAAAAGTACAACGGTCTGTGCAACCTCCGCATGGACGACACCAACCCCACCAAGGAAGACGTGGAGTTCGTGGAAGCCATCAAGGAGGACATCCACTGGCTTGGCTTTGACTGGGGTGACCGGTTCTTCTATGGCTCTGACTATTTTGAAAAGGATTACGAGTACGCCGTGGAGCTGATCAAGAAGGGCCTGGCTTACGTTTGTGAACTGACCCCCGAGCAGTTCAAGGAGTATCGCGGTGACCTGAACACCCCCGCCATCTCCCCCTATCGGGATCGTCCCATTGAGGAGAGCCTGGATCTGTTCGCCCGGATGCGCGCCGGAGAATTTGAGGACAACAAGTATACCCTGAGAGCCAAAATTGATCTGGCTTCCGGCAACTTCAATATGCGCGACCCCGTTATCTACCGGATCCGCCACATGCATCATCACCGCCAGGGCGACAAGTGGTGCATCTATCCCATGTACGACTTTGCCCATCCCATTCAGGATGCCCTGGAGGGAATCACCCACTCTCTGTGCTCCCTGGAATTCGAGAACCATCGTCCTCTGTACAACTGGGTGGTGGAAAACACTTCCGTGCCCCATACCCCCCGGCAGATCGAGTTCGCCCGTCTGGGCATCGACCACACCGTGCTGAGCAAGCGAAAGCTGAGAAATCTGGTGGAAAATGGTTTTGTGTCCGGCTGGGATGATCCCCGGATGCCCACCCTCTGTGGTTTGCGCCGCCGTGGCTACACCCCCGCCTCCATCCGCAATTTCTGTGACCGGGTGGGCGTGGCCAAGAGTCCCAACACCATTCCCTTTGCATTCCTGGAGTTCTGCCTCCGGGAAGATCTGAATGAGACTGCCCAGCGTGTCATGGCCGTTCTGAAGCCAGTAAAGCTGACCATCACCAACTATCCTGAGGGTCAGACCGAAACCATGCTGGTGGAGAACAACCCCAACCGTCCTGAGGACGGCAATCGGGAAATCACGTTCTCCCGGAACCTGTGGATTGAAGCGGACGATTTCCTGGCCCAGCCCATTCCCAAGTACAAGCGGCTGTATCCCGATGGCCCCGAGTGCCGTCTGAAGGGCGCTTACCTGATCAAGTGCACCGGCTGCGTCACCGACGAGAACGGCAACGTGGTGGAAGTTCTGGCCACCTACGATCCCGAGTCCCGTGGCGGTGATCCCGCTGACGGACGGAAGGTCAAAGGCGCAACCATTCACTGGGTGGATGCCGGCACCGCTGTGGATGCCGAGGTCCGTCAGTACAGCAATCTGTTTGACGACCCCGATCCCGATGCCGCCGGCAAGGATTACCTCAGCTGCCTGAACCCCAACTCTCTGGAAGTCCTCACCGGCTGCAAGGTGGAAGCTTCTCTGCGGGATGCCAAGGCGCCCGCTTCCTATCAATTCATGCGTCTGGGCTACTTCTGCCCTGATAACAAGGATTCTTCCCCCGAGCACCTGGTGTTCAACCGCTCTGTCAGCCTGAAGGACAGCTTCAAGCCCGGCAAGTAAGCGCAGCTCCTGATAAAACTGTTTCATTTTTATCAAAATATACCGCCATACGGTGTTTTTCGTCTCTCATCTCTCGAAAAAAATCCGCTGACCGTCCGGTCAGCGGATTTTCTTACTGGTTCTTCTCTTCCTTGATCTGGGCCTGCA
>JBJDYI010000284.1:0-5131 GCA_051867165.1 Faecousia sp.
CCGCTTTTCTTGCGAAGCACTACGGAACCAATGGTGCAGGCTTTTATATCAATGACCGGGAATATGCCCTCTGGTATGATCCGGAGGGTATCCGGGTATCTACCGGACGCAGCGCACAAAAGCGTTATGCTACGCTCCTGTCCTGGGAAGATGCCGCAAAACGCATCCGGGAACTGTTGGATATGGGCCGGTATATGCCCCAGAGCGAAATTGACCGCACTGCGGAATATGAATACAAAACCCTTGCAGAAACACTGACTTTGACGGCAAGAGATTTTTCGGAAGAAGCCAAAGCAGCCGGTTATGCGCCTACGGTCCGTTTAGCCCTGTCTGCAAAGGGCGGTTTCCCGGAAACAGAAAAGCAGCTAACGGAGCTTTTGAAAGACCCGGATATGTTGGGCAGGATCACAGATGAATGGGCCGCATTTGTAGTTGCCCATGAGCAGGACCGTGACCTGATGCGGTTTCGGTTTTACAGTCCGAAAGAAATATTGCAGAAGCTGCAGGACCTTCAGCGTGAACCCATTGTGTTCAAAGCCGCAGAGGGTTATGAGCCTATGCGCAGCTTTTTCATTTCCACCGATGAGATCGACAAGGTTTTGCGTGGTGGAGAACAAAACAGCGATTACCGGTTAGGTGTGTACGCTCACTTTGCCACCCATATGGATGCCGGAGAACGGGAAAAGTACCTGAAAAACTACCATGGCGAATACAGCGGTTATCACGGCGGAAATGACAACCGCACCTATACAGGCAAAGGTCTGTCATTCAGTCACGGCAGTATTACCGAGCCATACGCAAAAGTGGAATTAAGTTGGGGAAAAATCGCGAAGCGTATCGCTGAAATGATCTCCACAGGCAAGTTTCTGTCTGATGCAGATCGCGCGGCAATGCCGGATTATGAAATCGGGCGGCTTGCACGGGAAATTCACAGCTTCTTCTATGACACCCCGGATGGATACCCCAAACCGTTCTCACAGAACCCCACCGGCAACTATTGGGAGGGCGTTCAGGAGGTTGCCGATCAGCTTACCGATCCAGCCTGTGTAGAAGAAATCTATCAGACTATGATGCTGCCACTTTGGGAAAGCACCTCACAGGATCATCGGTATTACCAAAGCCGAAAAGGCGGGCTTACTGCGATGGAGGCTTACCGAAACGGAACCTATTCCGTGTTCGGGCGCGCACAAACACTTTACCAGCTTACTGCACCGGTGCTGAATCCCGAATCTGCTGCGATACCCCCTGTTGAATCCAAACCGCAGGCAACGGTTGAAATTGTGGACGATGAGCCGGTTGAGGTTCACCATCTGCTTGCAAAGGAAATGGTTCGTTTCTATCTGGCATACGACTACGAGCGATACACGGAGCTGGGCGGTGATGAAGATAGCGTTCTGGAAGCTTTGGAACAGCAGCTCCATGTGGCAGAAACACGCAAGGGCATTATAGACGATCTGGCCATGTTTTTGGATGAAACTGACCCGGAAGAAGATATTGCCGTGGATATGCAGCTTGCACTGGAACGCATACAGGATCTGACGGAGGAACCCGACCTGATGGGGAAAGTCATTTCCTATGAAGGCGATGAACCGTATCGCGTCATTGAGATTTCCGGATATCGCATGGACGATGAAGTGGTGCTGCAAAGTGTAAATGACCCTGAAAAATACACCACGGATGTCTATGGCTTTATCTGTGCGCTGGCCCTGCAGTCCAGAGAAATGGATGAAGCAAAGGAGCTGATTGACGAATACTGTCAAGAGGTTTTTGAACAGGGGGCAGATTTTTCTAACCTCTCCCATGTAGACCTTGCATTCAGTGCCACCGCTGACAGCGCGCATACGGTGGAGATTTTCGCTGACCTCAATGCTTTTCGATTGGTGTACCAGGTGGACGGCGAAACCGTCTATGAAAATGTCTGCGAGAGCCTTGCTGACTTGAATGTATATCTTGCCAATCTGGACTTTGATGTCATGGTGGCTCAGGCGGATGAATGGTATCAGCAGAAACACGCCGAGCGTACCGAAGATGTCCCGGAGATTACAGATGTGGAAAGTCCGGCAGAAATCGTTGCCCGGTATCAGTCAGATGATGAAACCATTGTTATCCAGCGCTATCCCAATGGCCGGTATTATAACCAGTATAGTTATGATGTGCAGACCGGCATTGCCGCATCTACCGCAGGCGGATTTGAAACACAGGAGGAAGCTGAAAATGCTGTCCATTCCCATCGTCCATCTGCGGTAAAAGTAACGGAGCCGGTCATAGAACCTTCTGAAAAAGAAACACCGATCCTTGCACCGCCGAAACTAAAACGGGAACGGGTGGTGTTCACCACCCTGCACCCGGAGATCCCGGCAGAAGAACGCCGGAACTTCCGTATCACGGATAACGAGCTGGGCTACGGCACCGCCAGTGAGAAGTATGCTGCCAATGTAGCAGCCATCCGCTGCCTGAAACGCATCGAATCTGAGGAACGTCTGGCTACCCCGGAGGAACAGGAAGTGTTGTCCCGGTATGTGGGCTGGGGCGGTTTGGCCGACTGCTTTGACGAGCGACACGGCAAGTATCTGGAACTGAAATCGTTGCTTGACGAGGACGAATATGCCGCTGCCCGTGCCAGCTCCCTGACGGCCTTTTACACCTCTCCGGTTATTATCCGGGCCATGTATCAGGCACTGGAGCAGATGGGATTCCGTCAGGGCAACCTTCTGGAACCAAGCTGCGGCGTTGGCAACTTCATCGGTATGCTGCCGGACAGCATGGCAGACAGCAAAGCCTACGGCGTGGAAATCGACTCCATCAGCGGACGGATCGCCCAGCAGCTCTATCAGAACAGCAGTATTGCCGTGAATGGCTTTGAAAAGGTGCAGATGCCGGACAGCTTCTTTGATGTGGCCATCGGAAATGTGCCCTTTGGCGATTTCAAGGTGCGGGATAAGAAATACGACAAGAACCACTGGCTGATCCACGATTATTTCTTTGGAAAGACGCTGGATAAGGTGCGTCCGGGCGGCGTGATCGCGTTCATCACCTCCAAGGGTACGATGGACAAGGAAAACTCCGCTGTCCGCAAGTACCTGGCACAGCGGGCCGACCTGATCGGGGCGATCCGACTGCCCAACAATGCGTTTAAGGCCAACGCCGGAACCGAAGTCACCAGCGACATTATCTTCCTGCAAAAGCGTGACCGCATGACGGACATCGAGCCGGATTGGGTGCATCTGGACACCGATGAAAACGGCATCCGCATGAACCGCTATTTTGTGCAGCACCCGGAAATGGTGCTGGGCGATATGGTCATGGAATCCACCCGGTTCGGCATGGACAGCACCTGCCGGGCCTACGAGGACGCAGACCTGTCCGAGCTGCTTTCCGAAGCGGTGCAGAACCTCCATGCGCAGATCACCGATTATGAGGTGGAGGAACTGGACGAGGAGGAAGATCGCTCGATCCCCGCAGACCCTGCGGTGCGTAATTTCAGTTTTTGCCTTGTGGACGGCAAGGTGTATTACCGGGAAAATTCCCGTATGCACCCGATAGAGGTATCCGTCACCGCTGAAAACCGTATCCGGGGCATGATCGCCATTCGGGAATGTGTCCGCCGGCTGATCGAGTATCAGACCGAGGGCTACCCGGACGAGGATATTCAGAAAGAGCAGGCGGAGCTGAACCGTCTGTATGACGATTACACGAAAAAGTACGGCCTGCTTTCCAGCCGGGGCAACAGCCTTGCCTTTGGCGAGGACTCCAGCTATTGCCTGCTGTGTTCTCTGGAGGTACTGGACGAGGAAGGCAACCTCAAACGCAAGGCGGATATGTTCACCAAGCGCACGATCCGCCCCCATGAAGCCGTTACCAGCGTGGACACCGCCAGCGAAGCCCTTGCCGTATCCATCTCCGAAAAAGCGCGGGTGGATATGGAATATATGGCGGAGCTGTCCGGGAAAAGCGAGGAAGAACTGGCCGCTGACCTGTCCGGTGTTATTTTCCGGGATATTCAGTGCGCCGAGGAAGCTGCCGCCATTCCCAAAGCCTTTGTGCAGGTGGAGCAATTCCCCTTTGTAGCCGCCGATGAATACCTCTCCGGCAATGTGCGCCGCAAGCTCCGAATGGCAAAGGCGCTCTACGAGGTATTACCGGCTGAAAAGAAACCTCTGATTGCTAAAAACATTGAGGCGCTGGAAGCGGTGCAGCCGGTTGACCTGACCGCCGCCGAGATCGGCGTCCGAATTGGCGCAAACTGGATTCCCATGGACATTTACCAGAAATTCATGGTGGAAACCTTCGGCACCAGCGTTTATGCCAGAAGCCGCATCAAGATTCTGCGTTCTGAGGCCACCGGGCAGTGGGGCATCACGGAGAAAAACACCGACCGAAGCAATATCAAGGTCACGACCACCTACGGCACCAAACGCATGAATGCCTATCAGATTCTGGAGCAGACCTTAAATCAGCGGGATGTGCGGGTGTTTGACTATGTGGAGGATGAGAACGGCAACAAAAGGCCGGTCTTAAACAAAAAGGAAACCGCCATTGCCCAGGACCGGCAGGAGCTGATCAAGCAGAAGTTTTCCGAATGGATCTGGAAAGACATTGACCGGCGTGAACGGCTGTGCGGTATTTACAACGAGACCTTTAATTCCATCCGGCCCCGCGAGTATGACGGAAGCCATATCCGATTCTCCGGCATGAACCCGGAAATTACCCTGAGACCCCATCAGGTTAATGCTATCGCCCATATCATGTACGGTGGAAATACGCTGCTTGCCCACGAAGTGGGTGCCGGCAAGACCTTTGAAATGGTAGCGGCGGCAATGGAAATGAAGCGTCTGGGTCTTTGCACCAAGTCTCTGATCGTGGTGCCGAACCATATCACGGAGCAGTGGGCGGCGGAATGGCTCCAGCTATATCCCTCCGCCAATATCCTTGTGGCGACCAAAAAGGACTTTGAAACCCGGAACCGCAAAAAGTTCTGCGCCCGTATTGCCACCGGCGATTATGACGCCGTTATCATCGGCCACAGCCAGTTTGAGAAAATCCCCATGTCAGCGGAACGGCAGGCGGCAATTTTACAGCAGCAGATCGACGAGATCATGTTCGGCATCGAGGAAGCCAAGTCCGCCAAAGC
>JBJDYI010000285.1:0-5118 GCA_051867165.1 Faecousia sp.
ATCCCGTGGTGAAGAAGAACATGATGCAGTGGGTCATTGACCAGCCTGCCTTCGCGGAAAAGCTGCTGGAAGGCCTGAATGAGATCGACTGGCCTGAATCCACCAAGGAGATCCAGCGCAACTGGATTGGCAAGTCCACCGGTGTGGAAGTGGACTTCAAGCTGGTGGGCGGCGGTGATTTCTCCATCTTCACCACCTGCATTGAAACCATCTACGGCATCACCTTCATGGTGCTGGCTCCCGACGGTGAGATCGTGAAGTCCCTGATGGACCGGGTTCAGAACAAGGAAGAAGTCCAGGCCTACATTGATGCCACCATCAAGAAGAGCGATATGGACCGTACGGAGCTGAACAAGACCAAGTCCGGCTGCCCCCTGAAGGGTGTCTATGCCATCAACCCTGTCAACGGCAAGGAAGTGCCTGTGTTCATCGGTGACTTCGTGCTGGCAAACTACGGCACCGGCGCGGTGATGGCGGTTCCCAGCCATGATCAGCGTGACTTCGAGTATGCTGTTGCCCACGGCATCCCCATGATCCAGGTCATCGACGGCGGCGATGTTTCCGAATGTGCCTTCGAAAAGCAGAGCTACCTGGGCAAGGGCTGCAAGCTCATGAATTCCGAAGAGTTTACCGGCATGATTGTGGAAGATGCCAAGGAAGCCATCACCCGCAAGCTGGAAGAGGCAGGTGTGGCCCGCCGGAAGAACAACTACCACTTCCGGGAGTGGATCTTTGCCCGTCAGCGCTACTGGGGTGAGCCGGTTCCCTGTGTCTACACCGAGGACGGCGAGACTGTGTTCCTGCCCGACGAAGAACTGCCCCTGATCCTGCCGGAACTGGATGATTACAAGGGCCGTAATGGTCAGGCACCTCTGGAAAATGCTGTCGAGTGGAAGCAGTATGATAAGGGCGGCATCAAGGGTGTCCGTGAAACCTCCACCATGCCTGGCTCCGCCGGTTCTTCCTGGTACTACATGCGCTACATCGATCCCAAGAATGACAAGGAGCTGTGCGATCCGGAACTGCTGAAGCACTGGCTGCCTGTTGACCTGTACATCGGCGGCCCTGAGCATGCCGTCGGCCATCTGATGTATTCCAGAATCTGGAACCGTTTCCTGTACGACAACGGCATTTCTCCCGTAAAGGAGCCCTTCCAGAAGCTGGTCCACCAGGGCATGATCCTGGGTGAGAACGGCATCAAGATGGGTAAGCGGTACCCGGAGTTTGTGGTGAACCCCAGCGATATCGTCCGGGATTACGGCGCCGATACCCTGCGCCTGTATGAAATGTTCATGGGTCCCCTGGAGGTCTCCAAGCCCTGGAGTGCCACCGGTGTGGCCGGCGCCAAGAAGTTCATCAACCGCGTGTGGAACTTCTTCACGGAGCCCGGCAACATCACGGACACCGATGACGGCAAGCTGACTAAAATCTACCACCAGACCGTGAAGAAGGTCACTTCCGACTTTGAACAGCTGGGCTTCAACACTGCCATTGCCCAGATGATGGTTTTTGTCAACGAGGTCTATAAGAACGGCACCTGTCCCAGAGAATATGCCGAGGGCTTCATCAAGATGATCTCCTGCATCATTCCCCATGTGGGCGAAGAAATGTGGCAGATCCTGGGCCATGACAATACCATCGCCTTCGAGCCCTGGCCCACTTACTCCGAGGAGAAGTGCAAGGATGCCGAGGTCACCATCGCGGTTCAGGTCAACGGTAAGATGCGCGGCACTGTGGTGATGGATGCGGATCTGGATAACGAGGCTGTGATTGCCAACGTTCTGGCCAACGAAAAGATCGCGTCCTTCCTGGCCAAGCAGGGCGGCGAGATCCGTAAGACCATCGTGGTGAAGAACAAGCTGGTTAACCTGATTGTGAAATAAAATACGAGATAAGCGGCGGAGAAACCTCTGCCGCTTTGACCTGCTTTGGGCCATGATCGAATGCTAAAAACGACAAATCACATATCCCAGGGCTTTTTGTGTTTTTTTCAAATTCTTACTTGACTTTTGGGGAAAGACCGTATATAATATCCTAGCCTAGTGTAATAGGCCCTGAACGCATCCAGGATACAGCCGGATGCCATCGGAGGGAGGGAAAACAATGTCTGAAATTCGCGTCAAGGAGAACGAGTCTCTGGAAAGCGCTCTGCGTCGTTTCAAGCGCAGCTGTGCCAAGGAGGGCGTGATCGCTGAAGTTAAGAAGCGCGAGCATTACGTCAGCCCCAGCCTGAAGCGTAAGCAGAAGTCTGAAGCTGCCCGTAAGAACAAGAGAAAGTTCTATTAATTGAAAATCCCTCTTGATTTATGCTCAAGACCGCCTTGCTGTAAAAGCAGGGCGGTTTTTGCGTATTGTGAAAGAAAAATGATTTTCCTCTCTATCAACTTTTTAATCACGCCATGGACAAATTCTCTCTTCCATGGTATAATCCTACCATCATATAATGGCTGGGGTAGGGGAATACCGCGGCCGAAAAACAGGAGGAATACATATAATGAGAAATCTGGATAAGTTTCTGTCCGTTTTGAACCAGGATGTGGACGGTTTGCTGCTGACATCCCGGTATAGCCGCCACTATGGTGCGGAATTTGACATCGCCGAAGGCGTGGCTGTGGTCAGCAAGGCCGGTTGCCGCTACTTTACCGACTGCCGTTACATTGAGTCTGCCGAGAAGAACATCAAGGGCTTTGAGGTGCTGCCCATCAACCAGTTCACCGGTTTTGTCAAGCGCATCAACGAAGCCATCAAGGATTTTGGAATCACCACCCTGGGCTATGAGGAAAACTACCTGACAGCAGGAGAACTGATCCATTATCAGCGGGAGCTGTCTGCCAAGCTGGTTCCCTACAACAAGGAAATCAACGGTTTCCGGGGTGTCAAGGAGGACTGGGAGCTGGATCTGATGCGCAAGGCCCAGGAAATCACCGATAAGGCGTTTGCGGAAGTGCTGCCCCGGATTAAAGTGGGCATGACCGAGCTGGAGCTCCAGGCCGAGCTGATCTACTGCCTGTACAAGAACGGCGGCATGGGCCTGTCCTTTGACCCCATCGTGGTGTCCGGCCCCAATTCCAGTCTGCCCCATGGCGTGGCCGGCGAGCGGAAGATCCAGGAGGGCGACTTTGTCACCATGGACTTTGGCGTACTGTACCACGGCTACTGTTCTGACATGACCCGTACCGTGGCTGTTGGCTATGCCACTGAGGAAATGAAGAAGATCTATGACACCGTTCTGTCTGCCCAGCTGGCCGGCATCGCTGCCACCAAAGCCGGTGTCATCGGCAAGGACATTGATGCTGCGGCCCGGAAGGTCATCACCGATGCGGGCTACGGCGAATACTTTGGTCACGGTTATGGCCACAGCCTGGGCCTGGAAATCCACGAAGCACCCAATCCCAACCCAGGCAACGATCAGCCCATGCCCGCCGGCGCTGTCTGTTCCGCAGAACCCGGTATTTATATTCCCGATAAGTTCGGCGTCCGCATTGAAGATGCGGTCGTTGTTCGGGAGAATGGCTGTGAAATCCTCACGGGAAGCCCCAAAAACCTTATTATCGTATAAGAAATTTCAAATTTCCCCTTGCATTATCAGAAATTATGCGATACAATATATGAGCTAAAGCTATGTAGACAAAAATACTGCCTGAAAGGGCAGGCATTCTTAGGAGGATAAACACATGATTTCTGCAGGCGATATTCGCAACGGCATTACCTTTGAGATGGATGGCAAGGTTATGCAGGTCATCGAGTTCCAGCACGTCAAGCCCGGCAAGGGCGCTGCTTTCGTTCGCGTGAAGATGCGTAACGTCATCACCGGCGGCGTGACTGAAACTTCCCTGAACCCCTCTGCCAAGTTCCCCACCGCTTTCATTGAGAGAAAGAAGATGGAGTATTCCTACAACGACGGCTCTCTGTACTACTTCATGGACCAGGAGACCTACGAGCTGGAGCCCCTGGACGGCAGCGTTCTGGACGACAGCTTCAAGTTTGTCAAGGAGAACGACATCTGCACCGTCATGAGCTACAAGGGAAAGGTCTTCGGTGTGGAAGTTCCCAACTTTGTTGACCTGGTTGTCACCGCCACCGAGCCCGGCTTCGCCGGCAACACCGCCACCAACGTCACCAAGCCCGCTACCGTGGAGACTGGCGCTGAGGTCAAGGTGCCCCTCTTCATCAACGAGGGTGACAAGATCCAGATCGATACCCGCACCGGCGAGTACCTGGGCCGTTCCAAGGCTTAATTGACCGGATCACCCCTATAAAAACATCTTTTGACGGCCTGACGGCCCTCGGAGCAGCATTTTCACTTCAAACATGGAAAATACACAATGTATTTTCCGCTTTGATCACTTGTTTGGCCCCGTATGCGCTTGCCCGGTTCATCAGAATTTGATTTTAGAGGATCCCGGTTGTGCTCCGGCGACAGGAAGTATGTAGTTATGAAGGGGGCGGTCTCAGATCGTCCCCTCTTTCAAAACATGAAAGGAGAATCGCTATGACGATTTCTGAAAAGGCCGCTTACTTGAAGGGTCTGATGGATGGCCTGCCCCTGAACACCGAAACCGACAATGGCAAGATGATTGCTGCCATCGTGGACCTGCTGGGCGATATGGCAAAGCGGATCACCGATATTGAGGAGACCACCATCGCCATCTCCGACGAGCTGGACGAAATTGAAGAAGATCTGGACGCCATTGAAGACTTCATCCTGGATGAGGAAGAGGACTACGAGGACGAGGAAGATCCCTGGGACGAGGAAGATGAGGACTTCGAGGAAGGCTTCGACTTCGGCGACGAGGAAACCACCATCTACGAAGTGGAATGTGCCTGCGGAGAAATCATTGATTTCGACGAGGAAGTGCTGGAGAAGGGCAGCATGATCTGCCCCAACTGTGGTGAGACCCTGGAATTCTCCACCGAGGACGACGAGTAATCGGATCAAACCTGCTGCTGCAGCTTCGGCTGCAGCAGTTTTTTCGGAAACGGAAATATTTTGCTTGACAGAATGTGCTTTCTCTGCTATAATGCCTTCCGTGGTGATTGAAGCACCTGTGATTAACATGGGCCTTTAGCTCAGTTGGTTAGAGCCTCCGGCTCATAACCGGATAGTCCCGGGTTCGA
>JBJDYI010000286.1:0-19587 GCA_051867165.1 Faecousia sp.
CGGACACCTGAATGTCTGGGCTGTCTTGCGTCACTTCGTTCCGAACAAGGGGCTGGTCTCGCCTGCCGGCTCGGTCGGTGCTTCAAAGCGTTTCACGCTTTGAGGTCTCCACCGGAGACCCGCACCCCCTTGCGCCGCTAAGCGGCTATCCTCAAAACACAGAAAACCTCCGTATGGTCGCAACCATACGGAGGTTTAACTGTTTTACTGACATCGCACTATCGGGGAGAGGTTTTTTGTTGCGCATGATGGAAAATCAGTGTATGATAAGCACAGGAGGTGCTTACCATGAAAGAAATTGAAACCTTGAAAAGATGGGTTGAAGAGAGTAACCGGATTGTGTTCTTTGGCGGAGCCGGTGTCAGTACCGAATCCGGAATTAAAGACTTCCGCAGTGTGGACGGCCTGTACAATCAAAAATTTGAGTATCCCCCGGAGACCATCATCAGCCATACCTTTTATGAACAAAAGCCGGAATACTTTTTCCGATTCTACCGGGAGAAGATGCTCCCGCTGGGATTCGAACCAAATATTACCCACAGGGTTCTGGCCCAATGGGAACAGCAGGGTAAACTCGCTGCCGTGGTGACTCAGAACATTGACGGGCTTCACCAGAAGGCAGGCTCGAAAAAGGTCTATGAGCTCCACGGCAGTGTGCTGCGCAATTTCTGCACCCATTGCGGCAAATTCTATCCTGCGGCGTTCATCAAGGAATCAGAGGGGATTCCCCGGTGCAGCTGCGGCGGCATTGTGAAACCGGATGTGGTGCTTTACGAAGAAGGCCTGGACCAGGACACCCTGGAAAAAAGTGTCCGGGCCATTTATCAGGCGGATCTTTTGATTGTGGCAGGTACCAGTCTGACGGTCTATCCGGCAGCGGGCCTGATCAATTATTACCGGGGCAACCGTCTGGTGCTGATCAACCGGGACGCCACGCCTTACGACAGCCAGGCCGACCTGGTGCTTCATGAGAGCCTGGGCAATGTGTTCTCACAAATGAATTTTTGAACGATCGATTTCATTTTCTGGCCTGCCAGACGTGGAACAGCCGCACCGAGGTTGATACCAGCAGGATGCCGATGGCAATGATGCCGGCAATGGCGGCAGTGTACATACCCTGGGAGACAAAGGCGTCCATATTTCCCTGAACAGCATGGTTCATGGTGTAGTACACACCGGCGCCGGGAATCAGAGGAAAGATGGAGATAACCAGGTAAGTGATGGCAGGAAATTTCCGGATACGGGCCATGATTTCCGAATAGCCTGATGCCATGACAGCTGCCCAGAAATAGCCCAGAATATCGCTGCCGGTCAGGTCTGAGACAATACAGAAGATAACCCAGGCCAGGGTGCCGCCCAGCGAGCAAATAAACACGCCCAGATCGTGGATGTTGAAGAGAATGGCAAATCCAATGCAGCCAATAAAGCACAGGACACATTGGGTGGCATTATTATAATGGGCGAGTCCAAGATCCACGGGATTCCCCCAGATCCGGGACGCCACATTCCAGGCCACGGCGGTGCCCAGGGACAGGGCGGCGGCCACCAGAAAAACCTGGACGATCCGGTTGACACCGGAATTGGTATCGCCGTAGATGATATCCCGCATGGCATTGGTAAACAGCAGACCCGGCACCAGCAGCATCAGGGCGCCGATGGTGACAGCATCCGGATTTGGGGCAATGGAAAAAGCGCCAAATGTATAAGCCAGCATGGCCATGAGAAAGGACGAGGCGATGGTCCGGAAAAACTGGTTGGCTTTCAGACCATCCAGATAGTGATCCACAATACCCACCACAAGACCGCAGAAGCCGGCGCAAATTCCATCCACCATGGTACCGCCCATAAACAGACCGAATCCGCCTGCGCCGATGAAGTGGGCCAGATAACGTACATTTTTGGAATAGCTGCGGCAGCTTTTCCGGGTTTCATCGAGCCATTGGTGTCCCAGTTCCAATTCCGGCTTCAGGGAAGCCAGAGACCGGCTCAGGCCGCTGAACCGCTCAATGTTGTCCATGTTGTTGCCGTGATAACCGATGCGGCGCATCCGGGTGATCGGCGTGCCGTCGTCGGTGCGGATGGTGACCATCACATAACTGGGAATGGCAAATACGTCAGAGTCCACGCCGTAGGCGCTTAGCAGCCGGGTGATGCTTTCCTCCACCCGGAAGGTCTCCGCCCCGCTCATGGCCAGTTCATAGCCCAGGTCAATGGCAAGATCCATCAGAAGATTGTAATTCACAGCGTTGCCTCCTGGAAGTAGATTTGCATGAAGTATAGCACGTTGTGAGAAAAATGCAAGCCGGAAAAAAGGATGTTTCACAAAAATGGAGCCGTTCCGCAGAACGACTCCGTTTTTTTACTTTCTCATAAACAAAATACCCAGGGTGCCGGGTCCACAGTGGCAGGAGATGGTGCAGCCGGCATTGGTTTCATAGACATGCTCAAATCCGCCGTAAGTACAGACAGCATCCAAAACAGCTGTATAACATTCCTCCGACACCACGGTTTTGGTTATAAACAGGGTGCTGCGGTCAATATCATCCCGGTCGGCCAGTCGTTCTTTGACATAGGTAGCCAGGGACTTGGCATAATGGCCCCGGTATTTCTTGGTAACAGTCATTTTGCTGTCCCGGACATCGATACAGGGCTTCAGATTCAACAGATTGGCACCCAGGGCAGCAGCAGAGGAACATCGGCCGCCTTTGACCAGATACTCCAGCCTGTCCACCAGGAAACTGGATTCCACCTTGGGAACAAAGCTGCGAATGGCATCAGCCAATGTATCCAGATCCTCAGCTTCTTTTGCCAGTTCACAGGCTTTCAGCACCAGCAGCCCCTGGCCACTGGACAGATTCTGGGAATCAATGACGCGAACATTGTCGAATTCTTCAGCAGCCAGGCAGGCACTCTGATAGCAGGTGGAGAAACCGGATCCAATGCAGATCTGGATGATGCCATCGTAGTCCTGGGTGTATTTCGCAAAGATCTCGGTGTACTCGCCGATGCTAACGGCAGAAGTGGAGCACAGGTCACCGCCGGCAGCCACATGGGCAAAAATATCGGCAGGGGTGATGGTGATGCCGTCTTTAAAATCCGCGCCATCTTTGATGACACTCAGGGGAACCAGTGTGATATTGTATTGTGCCAGCAGTTCCGGGCTCAGGTCACAGGTGCTGTCAGATAAAACTTTAATATTCATAGAAATCTCCTTGCTGTGATGGTTACTTTGTGATGGGGTCGGAAGTCATCATGAAGCAGCTTGGTTCCATGTCCTGTTTGCGCAGGTATCCGGCGCCCCAATCCCGCATGGCAACCAGGATGGGCATCAGACTCCGGCCGGTTTCGGTCAGGGAATATTCCACCTTGGGGGGAATCACGGGAAATACCTCCCGGTGGATCAGGGCATTGGCTTCCAGTTCCCGGAGCTGTTGGGTCAGCATTTTTGGGGTGGCATTTTTGATGGCCTTCCGCAGCTCGGAAAAACGAAGCTTTTTTTCGGAGAGGTGCCACAGAATCAGGGCCTTATATTTGCCGCCGATCAGTTCCAGGGTGGCTTCCACGGGACAGTTCTCTTTCTGGTCCATGACGATACCTCCTTGGTATTAAAAAGGATAGTATGACACAAAAAGGTGCATACTTGTGTTTTAGGGATCATGTGGTAGAATGATACCATATCAGAAAAAAGGATTTGTTAATATTTTGTGAATGATGAATGTCTCCTGAAATCCATATCCATGAAGGAGTAAACGCTGATGAAACTGAAATTCAATGTCACGGGTATGACCTGCGCGGCCTGTTCTGCCCGGGTGGAAAAGGTAACAAAGGCCGTTCCCGGCGTGGAAAAAGCGGAAGTGAATCTGCTGGGCGGCACCATGCAGGTGGAAGCGGCATCTGCCGATGTGACGGAAGCCATCATCCGCGCGGTTCAGAATGCCGGCTATGGCGCCAGTGTTCCCGGCGAAAAGAAGGCAGAGAAAAAGGAAGAGAAAAAGGAAGAGAAAAATCCCGGGGCGGATGCCATGAAGGAAATGAAAAAGCGGATCATAGGCTCCTTTGCCTGTTTGATTGTGCTGATGTATTTTACCATGGGCCACATGATCGGCCTGCCGGAGCCCCACTGGTACCATGGTCTGGAAAATGCCCTGGTGGCAGCCCTGCTGCAATTTTTCCTGACCCTTCCCCCCGTGTATCTGAACCGGGTTTATTACAGCCGGGGCCTGAAGGCGCTATGGCACAGAGCACCCAATATGGATTCCCTTATTGCTGTCGGCAGTCTTGCATCCATGGCCTATGGTATTGCGGCTCTGTTCCGCATGGCCTGGGGCATGGGTCATGGGGACTGGGATCTGGTGCAGCATTATCGCAGCAACCTGTATTTTGAGTCCGCAGCCATGATTCTGACCTTGATCACCCTGGGTAAATTCCTGGAAACCCGTGCCAAGGGGAAAACCGGCGATGCCATCCGGGCCCTGATGGATCTCAGCCCCAAGAACGCCCTGGTCCGCCGCAACGGCGGGATTCTGGAAATTCCCGTGGAGGATGTGGTGCTGGGGGATACCGTTATCGTCCGGTCCGGCGGCTCCATTCCCGTGGACGGGACGGTGCTGGAAGGTCGTGCATCTGTGGACCAGAGCGCCCTGACGGGAGAAAGCGTCCCCGTGGAAAAGCTGCCGGGCGATACCGTGGCAGCAGCCACGATCAATACAGAAGGTTATCTGGAATTCCGGGCAGACAAGGTGGGCCAGGACACCACGCTGGCCCAGGTGATCCGTATGGTGGAGGAAGCCGGCGGCTCCAAGGCCCCCATTGCAAGACTGGCGGACAAGATCGCCGGTGTATTTGTACCGGTGGTCATGACCATCGCAGCCCTTACCTTTGGCATCTGGATGCTTCTGGGCTACGGCCTGGAATTTTCGCTCACCTGCGCCATTTCCGTGCTGGTGATTTCCTGTCCCTGCGCTTTGGGCCTGGCCACGCCGGTGGCCATCATGGTGGGTACCGGCCGTGGTGCACAGATGGGCGTCCTGTTTAAAAATGCGGAAGCACTGGAAAACCTGCACCACATTGATACCGTTGTCCTGGATAAAACCGGCACCATCACCACCGGCAAGCCAGAGGTGACGGACATCCTGCCCGGTGCCGTTTCCGAAGCCAGGCTGATGCAGATTGCCTCCGCCCTGGAAAGCAAGTCTGAGCATCCCTTTGCCAAAGCAATCTTGCGGAAAATGGGCCGGAACCGTTACCCCGCTGCCGATGCGTTTGAGACTCTGCCGGGCCGTGGTGTGGCGGCCACTGTGGACGGGGTCCGCTGCTATGGCGGCAACGACCGGCTCATGGCGGAACTGGGCGTGACCATTCCGGATCTGTCATCCCTGGCACGGGAAGGAAAAACACCCCTGCATTTTGCCTCTGAAAAAGGGGAATACCTGGGCACCATCGCCGCTGCGGACGTTCTGAAAGGGGATTCTGCGGCAGCCATCAAGGCCATGCAGGAATTGGGACTTGACGTGGTGATGCTGACAGGCGATAATAAAAGCACAGCAGACGCCATTGCCTCCAAGGCAGGTGTTACCCATGTGATTGCCGACGTGCTTCCCACAGACAAGGCAGGCACGGTGCAGCAATTGCAGTCCCAGGGCCGACGGGTGCTGATGGTGGGCGACGGCATCAACGATGCTCCGGCTCTGGTCACCGCTGACGTGGGCATGGCCATCGGGGCAGGCACGGATATTGCCATGGATTCTGCTGATATTGTACTGATGAACAGTTCCCTGGCCGCAGTCAGCGGCGCGGTGGAACTGAGCAAGGCCACCATACGAAACATCCGTCAGAACCTGTTCTGGGCCTTTTTCTACAACACCTGCGGTATTCCCATTGCGGCCGGCGCCCTGTTTATCCCCTTCGGGCTCCAGCTGAGCCCCATGCTGGGCGCTGCCGCCATGAGTCTGAGTAGTGTGTTTGTGGTGACCAACGCCCTGCGGCTTCGATTCTTTCAGCCGAAAACCCCGCCTGTCTTTGCGCAGACAGGGGAAAATCATACGGAAGTAACAATTTATGAGGAGGAACCCATGATGGAAACTGTTATCAGAGTAGAAGGTATGATGTGCAAGCACTGCAAGGCCACAGTGGAGCGGGTCTGCAAGGCCATTCCCGGTGTGGTGGATGCAGTGGTGGACCTGGAGGCGAAAAACGTCACTGTCACCGGTGCGTTCGACCTGGACGCGCTGAAGCAGGCCATCCGCGCAGAAGATTTCGAAGTTATTGATTAAGCCTATGAGACAGGATTTTTGGTTCGATTCCTGTGGAGCCGGACAGATTCACGGCTGCAAGTGGCTGCCGGAAGGAAAGCCCAGAGCCGTGGTACAGATCGTCCACGGAATCGTGGAATATGTGGAGCGATATGACCATTTTGCGAATTTCCTGACCGGCCAGGGGTTTGCAGTGGTGGCGGAAGACCACATGGGCCATGGCCAGTCGGTAAACGGTAATGGCATCCAGGGCTATTTCCACGGGGGCTGGTTCAGCGCCGTGGAGGACACTTACCGTCTGCTGAAAAACACCAAAGCAGAATACCCGGACATTCCTTATATCCTGCTGGGCCATTCCATGGGGTCTTTCATGACGAGAACCATTCTGTACCTCCACCCGGACAGCGGTATCCATGGCGCCATCCTCAGCGGCACCTGCTGGCAGCCTGCCTTTGCTATGCCCGCCATTGTAAAAATCATGGAAACAGCCTGCAACCGGATCGGGGAAACCAATGTCAGCGAAAAACTGCTCAATCTGGTATTTGACGGCTATAATTCCAGGGTGGAACATCAGCGGACAGAACTGGACTGGGTTTGCCGGGATAAAACAGTGGTGGATACGCATCCCATGATGCAGGGTCTGGCTCCCAAGGCAGGCCTGCTGCGGGACATGATGATCGGGATTCGCGCCATTGAACAGGAAGAAAACCTGGCGAAAATGAAAAAGGATCTGCCGGTGCTGTTTGTGGCCGGCGGCGAGGATCCCGTGGGTAATTACGGCCGGGGAGTTCGCCGGTGCGCGGCAGCCTTCGGCAAGACCGGTATGATGGATGTTTCCCTGCGGATTTATCCTCTGTGCCGCCATGAGATTCTCAACGAAATTAATAAAGAAGAAATTTATGAAGACATCCTTCAGTGGATCGAAAAAAAGTGTTTGACGGCTGAATAAGTCCGAAATATTGGACTGAGTATGTTGTAGAATATGGTCACAACGAACAAGAAAGGTTGATGACCATGTACGATATCCGAAATGTCCGGGGACACATTCAGGTTTATGATTTTCAGGGCAATTTCCTGTTTTCGGCGGATTCCGAGCGGGAAGCCAGAGAGGAACTGCGTGAGTATGAGGAATTTGCGGCTTGATATCTGCTACGACGGCACCCGATACCGGGGCTGGCAGCGTCTGCCCGGTAAGGATGATACCATTCAGGGCAAGCTGGAAACGGCCCTCAGCCGGATTCTGGGAGAGCCCATTGAGATCAGCGGCAGCGGCCGTACCGATGCGGGGGTCCATGCCTGCGGCCAGGTGGCCAATTTCCACTGTGAAAGCCGGATGCCGGCACCGGAGATCCTGGAAAACCTTCGCCGGTATCTGCCGGAGGACATTGGCATCTATTCCTGCAGGGATGTGTCGGAGCGGTTTCACGCCCGGCTCAACGCCAGGGAAAAAACCTATCGCTACCGGATCTGGAACAGTGAGATGCCCTGTGTTTTTGACAGGCGGTTTGTGGCGATGATGCCGGAACAGCTGGATATTTCCGCCATGAAAGCTGCGGCAGCTCATTTGGTGGGACAGCATGATTTTGCCGCTTTCTGCGGCAATGCCAAAATGAAAAAGTCCACGGTCCGCGAGATCCGCTGTCTGACCATTACCCGCCAGGCAGAGGAAATCCACATTACCATCACCGGCAGCGGATTCCTCCACAACATGGTACGGATCATCGTTGGAACCTTGGTGGAAGTGGGCAGGGGAGACAGACGAGCCGACAGCATCCCGGCCCTGTTTCAAGGCAAGCGCAGTGATGCCGGCTTTCTGGCGCCGCCCCAGGGCCTTTGTCTGATGGAGGTATTCTATTGAACATTCAGATTTTTGGAAAAAGTAAATGCTTTGACACGAAAAAGGCGGAGCGCTGGTTCAAGGAGCGCCGGGTGAAATTCCAGGCCATTGACCTGAAACGCTACGGCATGTCACCCAAGGAATTTGACAGTGTCCTTCGGGCGGTGGGTGGTATTGACAATCTCATCGACTGGGACAGCAAGGCCGAGACCGTCACACTGATGAAATACATGGATGACAAGCGTGCCAAAGAGGACAAGGTATTCGATGATCCCATGCTGATGAAAACACCTGTGGTCCGCAACGGCAAACAGGCCACGGTAGGCTACTGTCCGGAAATCTGGGCCAACTGGGAATAGATCATAATATACCGAATATGAGGAAGAAAAGCCAGTCTCTTTGTACAAGAGGCTGGCTTTTTACAAAAAACGACGGATCCTGAAATATTTTGCTTGCAGTCTTGCAGAAAACATGGTATTGTAGTTAGCACCACGGTGAAAAAACAATTGTCCGCCGTTGGAAAGCAAAAAAGTCAGACGGATTATCCGTCGAAGGAGGTCACTATGCAAATTTCCATCAATGCCAACCGCTGCGAGCCTTCCCCCATGAGAAAGTTCCATCCTTACGCGGTGGCGGCGGAAGCGCAAGGGAAGAAAATCTATCACCTGAACATTGGTCAGCCCGATCTTCCCACACCTCCTGCGTACTATGAAGCAATCCGCCGGTTTGATGAGAAGACCCTGGGCTATGACGCATCTCCCGGCAATCCGCTGCTGATCAAGGCAGTTCAGAATTACTATAAGAAGCTGAATGTGAATCTGGATCCCCGGGACATTCTGATTACCACAGGCGGCAGTGAAGCGCTGCTGCTGACCTGCCTGAGTATCCTGGATCCTTACACGGAAGTGATCATTCCGGAACCCTATTATCCCAACTATACCACCTTCGTCCATGCTGCCGGTGGTGTCATCCGTGCGCTGCCCACCAATCCCTGGGAAGGTTACCGCTATGCCAGCCGGGAACGGATTGAGAGTCTGATCACAAAGAACACCCGGGCCATCATGATTACCAATCCCGGCAATCCCACCGGCGTGGTCCTCAGCCATGAGGAGATGCGGATGATTGCCGATATTGCCAAGGAGCATGATCTGTTCCTGATCTGCGACGAGGTGTACCGGGAATTCTGCTATGACGAGAAATTTGGCGTGCCCACCATGGCCCATTTCCGGGACATCGATGAGAACCTGGTCATCATTGACTCCGTGTCCAAGCGGTTTTCTGCCTGCGGTGCCCGTGTGGGCTGTGTGGTTACCCGGAACAAAGAATTGCAGGCAGCACTGCTGAAATTCTGCCAGTCCCGCCTGTCGGTGGCCACCATTGATCAGATCGGTGCCGCTGCCCTGTATGACGTGGATCATGAATTCTTCCGGATCTCCAAGGAAGAATACCGCCGCCGCCGGGACACGGTGGTGATCCGCCTGCGCCAGATTCCCGGCGTGGTGGTGGAAGAGCCTATGGGCGCCTTCTACGTCATGGCAAGCCTTCCTGTGGACGATACGGACAAATTCCAGTACTGGCTGCTGGAACACTTTTCCGACCGGGGTGATACTGTGATGTTTGCCCCCGGTGCGCCCTTCTATGAGACCCCCGGCAAGGGTATCAATGAAGTGCGTATCGCCTATGTGCTGAACCAGGGAGACCTGGAACGGGCCATGGATGTTTTGGCCAAGGGCATTGCGCTGTACCAGCGGCAGGTCATGAAGGTTCAGGCGGTCTCCGTCGAATAATCTTTCGATCGAAACGGGGTGCTTTCGGGCACCTCGTTTTCATTTTTCCCCATCCCATATTCGGCAGGATTTAAGGCCCCAGGCTGTGTATACTTAGTTCTGCAATACTGAGGAGGGAGTGGGGCAATGCTCAGAAAATGCATTGGATTACTGCTATCGGTTGTGGTGATTTTCCTGGTGGCGGGAGAGGGCCTTGGTGCAGAGCAGACCGGCAGCCTGCAGGTGATCCCAGTCTGGTGTGGAGAACCGGTTACGGGAGGGACGATTTCTCTTTGCCGGGTGGGGACCGTTACAGATGGGGGAATCCAGGTGACAGACGGTCTGGCAAACTGGATATTGCAGGAGGAAGACATTCTGTCAGAGCAATGGCTCCCCTGGATTCTGCAGCAATCCCAGGCGGAAAGAAAGACATTGATCCGGAAGGAAACCGGCGCGGTATTTTGTGGACTGGAAGAGGGAGTGTACCTGGTACGTCAAACAGAGTCCGGAAAGGGTTTTTCGGACATTCAGCCATTTTTGCAATGGATTCCGGAAGGCGATGGATGGGACATTGTGAAGCAACCGTCGGTGATTCGCCTGACCCAGTCTCCTGCAACCGGTGATCATCCTGCCCCCATTATAGGGGCTATGGGAATCGGCTTTTGCGTGGCAGCACTGATGGTTTTGATAGATGGAAGGAAAAAGTAGGGGGAAAAGTATTGACAAATCCAATTTTGACAGTTATAATGTTATAGCTGTTTGCGAGAGTGTTGGAATGGTAGACAAGCACGTTTGAGGTGCGTGTGGTTATGCCGTGTGGGTTCGAGTCCCATCTCTCGCACCAAAAAATCCGAATGCCCTTGCGGGCGTTCGGATTTTTTAATGCTCAATGGGACTCGAAAGGCCGTTAAGAAAACGTGCCGGTGGCACGTTTTTAGGCCGTGGGAGAGTCCCTCTGATTTGAGACGCATCCCGGAGGGATGTGGATCAAATTGGAATTTGTCTGATGTCGAAAAGTGTTGGTACAACGCACTTTTTCAAGAAGTCCTATATCACCACTCCGAAACGGTGTCATCAAGCGGGCAGAATCAAAGCCAAGAGGCCCACGGGAAAAGAAACAGATCTAGGAGGACACTGTTAATTACAACCAGAAAAACAAGTTGGTAAAGGATCAATGCCAATCGGAAAGCTCTTGGGTCAGTATTGCAAGAAATTGCGCTGGTTTTGGTACGGAGTCGAATGAATGGCCGGCCATTTGCTCCAGTGTGTGCCGAGAGGTTTTCCAGGTACAATGGAGCGCCCTCCGGATATTCCGCTCCACTGCTTTCCAGTTGGTGCCGCATCTTCTGGCCGTTTCGGGGTAGAGCCACTTTGTTACCTGGCACAGGGATTCCGGTTCCTGCGAGGCAATCTCCAGTGCGATCGTCATCTGCCGGTATCCGACATAATTTGCAGTTAATCCAATTGAGTATAGCAGTTTTTGAATTCTCATATCCATAATTTTAATCTCCTAATTTGTCTTTTTCATGTGACGCCTTAACTGTTTGGATATTCCCGGTGGTCCTGGTGGCACAGAACCCGGGTCTTTACATTTCCTGGCCTTAGTGGTAGAATTTGTATAAGCCTATTTGCTCTATATCATCCGAGATTTGGAGCGATATGTCACCGCACCAGATAATCTTCCACCACAACGGATAGATGGGAGATGGCTAAGTTCAACTGGGTACACAAGGATGCAAAATGCTGTGCATCTTTTTTGCAGAGAAAGACATTGGGGATATAAGCAATGATGGTTTGTTCCCTGCCACTGGTCTGCCAGCCCTTGATGCCCCATGCCATATACGTTCCAATGTCCGGATGATGATGTTTTTCCTTTACTGCCTGGTACTTTATCACATGCAAACCTCCCGTGTTCGACGTAATCGCCGTGCTGTGTTATCATTCTAACCGAAAAAAATGGTTTCGACCGGTTATTCGGAATATTTACAAAAAACCGATGAATTCGTCAGGGTTCCTGACTTCCGGCGAGAGGTGCGGGTACGATACGCAGAACTTGGGTGGCTCAGAGAATGACACATCAAATCGAACCTGGTTGCTGGCCGATAAGATCACGGAAGAAAACTGGATACGCACACTGTGTCGAATAAGGACGCTTATGGTCTTATTCTGAAACTTGAGAACCTCTGAACAAATCGTCTGCGGCTGGGCAGCGGATCTTTTCCCCCATCCACGCGGTTCAAAAAAACGGGAAATACATACAGTATTCCGCCGCTTTTTGAACCTTCAGCTG
The DNA here is from genome assembly GCA_051867165.1 of Faecousia sp. GTDB lineage: Bacteria > Bacillota > Clostridia > Oscillospirales > Oscillospiraceae > Faecousia. The sequence continues at coordinate 12,145 of JBJDYI010000286.1, forward strand.
AGGAAAAAATCTCTCACTGCCAGCTCTTGCCGATTTATTCAGAGCTTCTCTGGCAGAAGGAGCGGCAATAATAGCCGCTGTGCTTCTTTGAGAATAAAATCTTATGCAAATCTCCACGGTTTTGGAACGTCAAGGAGCCTGTTGTTTGATTGCTTTTGAGAAAGGAAGCTGGTACCAATGCGCATAGCTATCTGCGAAGATAACGAGATCCATCGGGATATCTTGGAGCATTTGCTCAACCGCTATTTTTCAGAGCGGTCAATCCCCTTTGAGTTAGTACCATACAAATACGGAAAGAACTTCCTCTACGATATGGAGGAGGGAGCGTATTTTGATGTCACCTTTTTGGACATCTATATGGAGGATACCATGGGTAACGAGATTGCCCATAAGCTGCGTGCCATGGGCTACCAGGGGGAGATCGTCTTTTTGACCGCTTCGCCCGATTTCGCCATTGAAAGCTACGATGTGGATGCCGGCGGGTATCTGCTCAAACCGCTTGACTATGGGAAGTTAGAGATGGTCATGGATCGAATCGCACGGAATACGGACCCCTGTACTTATCAGATCCGGCAGAGGACCACGGTGACAAAGCTTGTCTACCATGAGATCCTATATATCGAGAGCAGCAATTCCAAGTGTATTCTTCATACCGAGTACGGCGGGGAGTACACTGTCTATAAGACCTTAAATACCATAGAAAAAGTACTTGGGGACCGTCGTTTTCTGCGTTGTCATCAGAGTTTTCTGGTGAATATGGATCATATTAAGCAGATTGGAAAGGAGTTCCTTCTTTCGAATGGAGACTATGTCCCCATTCGGCAGCGCGGTGTGAAGCCTGTGCGGCAGGCGTATATGGACTATATCGACTCCAAGTCTGCTGTACTCTAAGTGTCCATGGGCATGAAAAGCGGTGTTCGCTTCATAGCGAACACCGCTCAGTCTGTCGATAAACTATGAAAAAGTGTTCTGTGACTGCGCAGGGGGGATCGTGTTGAAAATCTGACAGAACAGGTGGAAGGAACCCTAACACTGTTAATTCAATGTTATCTGTCTGCATAGGCCGTCTTTCTTTCGGTATAATAGCGGTATTACCATAAGGAGGATACTGCTATGGGAAAAAGATCCTATACTTTAACACCGGAATTGATTCAAAACTATCTGGTTTATCAGCAAGAACAGGAACGATCTACCGCCACCATCCAGAAATACGCCCACGACCTGACCGAACTGTATCGATATCTGAATGGACAGCCTCTGAATAAAGTCGCATTGATTGGCTGGAAACAGAAGCTCACCGAAACGCACGCTCCGGCAACCGTCAATTCTATGCTGACGGCCGTAAACGGATATCTCGGCTATATGGGCTGGCCTGAACTTAGGATCAAGCTGCTGAAAATCCAAAGATCACTGTTTCTGGATGAACAAAAGGAGCTGACCCGCAGCGACTATGTCCGTCTTGTCCGAGTTGCGGAACAGCAAGGAAATGAACGGCTGTCACTGGTGATCCAGACGATCTGTGCCACAGGAATCCGGGTATCTGAGCTGCGCTTTATTACAGCGGAAGCCGTGTGCTGCGGCAGAGCGGGAATCACCAACAAAGGAAAACGGCGCACCGTGTTCCTTCCGGACAAGCTGCGCCGTCTGCTGAAACAATATCTGAAAAAGCAAAGAATCACCACTGGAGCGGTGTTCGTGACCAGGACGGGAAAAAACCTGGATCGGAGCAATATCTGGAGGGAGATGAAGGCCCTCTGTAAAAGCGCCGGCATCGATTCCAACAAGGTGTTTCCCCACAATCTGCGTCATCTGTTTGCCCGCACCTACTATTCTCAGGAGCGGGATCTCAGTCGGCTGGCGGATATTCTGGGACATTCCAATGTCAGCACTACCCGTATTTATACCGCCGAAAGCGGTGCGGTTCACGCGAAACAAATGGAGCGAATGGGATTGGTGATCACATAATTTTCGTTCTGTTGTAGTCCCAATATCAATAAGAGGAAATTTTTTCTTGTTATTCTATGATCTGGATCAAAAAGATAGCCTATATTCAAAAAAAGAGTATGCAAAAGCAGGCGGGAGATAATTTTGATCTTCCCGCGTCTTTCTTTTATTTCCAAATATCGTTTTTTCCCTTGAAAAAGGTCGAAAAAAATATATAATGACTATGTAAAATTATATTTGCGCACACGAACTACAACAGAACGAAAAATCTGTTGTATAGCGGGTGGCTTCCATTTATGGGGTCAAAATGCAAAGAAAAAGAGGATGAGATATGACAATTCAAGAGTGTTACCAGAAACTGGACGGTGATTTCGCTCAGGTAGAAAAACGGCTGTCAAGTGAAAACATCGTCAAGAGATTCATTACGAAGTTTTTAGATGACGGCAGCTTTTCGCAGCTGTGTATTGCTTTGGAGGAAGGTAACCGCCACAAGGCTTTTCATGCGGCGCATACACTCAAGGGCGTCAGTGGAAATCTTAGTCTGAGCAGACTGTATTCTTCCGTATCGCAGCTTGCGGAATTGCTTCGGTCTGAAGCAGAGGTCATCCCAGCAGGTGTCTATTCTCTTTTTGAAGAAGTGACGCAGGATTATCAGTTGACTGTAAGTGCAATTCGCACTTTTTTAGACTCCGATCATCGATAAGAGAATAAACATAAAGGGAGAACACAAATTTGAAGAAGCTTTTATGTCTGTTGCTTGCCACTATCATGGCGGCAACAATGTTGAGTGGTTGCACCGGTCAGCGCAACACGGCCGAGCAGCCCCAAAAGCCCGGAAAGGATGGAAAAATTGCCATCTCCATGTATATGTGGGACAGGTCCATGTTCAAGGAGTTTACCCCTTGGCTGGAACAGAAGTTCCCCGACATTGAGTTTACCTTCGTTCAGAGCTACAACACCATAGACTATTACAAGGATCTGCTTGCGCGGGGAGAGGACATACCGGATATCATCACCTGCCGCCGGTTCTCTCTGAACGATGCAGCTCCTCTGGCCGAGCATCTGATGGATCTGAGCAAGTCCGAGGCAGCGGGTACTTTTTATAGCAGCTACCTGGAGGTTAACCGTGAAAACAGCGGTGCGATCCGTTGGCTGCCCATGTGCGCCGAGGTGGACTCCATTATGGCAAACAAGGATTTGTTTGACCGGTATAACATGCCTCTGCCCACCAATTATTCCGAGTTCCTGGATACCATCGCTGCTTTTGAAAAATTGGGTATCAAGGGCTTCCAGACGGATTGGCAATATGACTACACCTGTCTCGAAACCATGCAGGGCTGTGCAATCCCGGAGCTGATGAGTCTGGAGGGAACCAAGTGGCGCATGGAGTATGAAAGTGAGACCGCCGATCACCAGATAGGTCTGGACGATACCGTCTGGCCGGTGGTGTTTGAAAAGTACGAGCAGTTTTTGAAGGATGTGGGCTTCCGGCCCGGTGACGAGACACTGGACTATACCCCTGTGGCCCAGCCCTATTTTGATGGGCAGACCGCCATGATCCGCGCCACCGCGGCTATGGCTGAGAGTGTCACCAAAGACAGAGGCGTCAACAGCGTCATTCTCCCCTATTTCGGAGAAACCGCTCAGGAGAACTGGCTGCTCACCTATCCCATGTGCCAGTTGGCAGTTTCCAAGCGTGTGGAAGAGGATGAGGCAAAGAAGGCAGCTGTTATGGAGGTTCTACTGGCCATTTTCAGCGATGAAGGTCAGAAGCATGTGGCAGCTGGCGCTTCCGTGCTGTCGTACAATAAGGAAGTACACATCGAACCCTCCCCCTCTTTGCAGTATGTGCAGGACTGCATCGACAGCAACCACCTGTATATGCGCCTGGCCTCCACCGAGGTGTTCGCGATTTCTCAGGACGTGGCACACAAGATGATGGTGGGCGAGTATGATGCCCAGGGTGCCTATGAGGATTTCAACGCCCAAATCACGAACTATGTCAATCCGGAAGCAGAAGAGGTGCTGTTCACCCAGGAAAAGGCCTATTCCAATGACTTTGGCGTCCACGGCAGCGCCGCCGGATCCTCCCTGATGAATACGCTGCGGGTGGCCAATGATGACCAGATCGCCATCAGCTATGCCAGCGTGGCCAGTTCTCCCATTTTTGCCGGGGATTACACCATGCAGCAGATCAAGTGGATCATGACCTACAAGAACGACGCCTATCACTGCGAGTACACCGGCGCGGAGATCCGCCGGATTATGGATTGGCTGGTGAATGTGAAGGAAGATGGCTCCAACCCCGTCCGGCACCGCAACCTGCTGCCGATTACCAGCGGGATGGAATATACCGTCACCGAGACGGAGCGCGGAAAGTTTACTCTGGGTGAGATCACCATGGACGGGAAGCCCTTGGAGGATGACGCCGTATACACGGTGCTGTTGGTAGGAGCGGATACCTACCTGGAGCACTACTCCTTCTGCAACTGCCCTATGCCGGAGGATCTGAAAGCGAAGCGCGAAGATCAGTATGTGGATAAGTATACGAACTATGACTGCATCCAGGAAGCTCTGGCGAAAACAAAACAGCTCCTGGAGCCTACGGAGTATGTAACCATTCTTCAGGATAAATGATACTGATATTCAATTAAGCAAGAAATAGTATGAGAAATCGAAATCAGGGCGAAAGGAGGGCGGTGCCATGAAAAAAAGATTGCTTGCTTTGCTTACCCTTGTGATGGCTGCGGGGGTGGTTTGGGCCAGTGTAGCCTATTCCCACTTTGTTTCCCTGACGATTTATGAAGAGAGCACCGCTCACCTTGTTGAAATTTTTCATCAGGCCAATCAGACGCTGCATAATCTGGTTTTTATCAACTGGAGCCGTATGCGAATGTGGGCACCTTATCTGGGAACTGCGGAAAGCGAAGCGGATATTCAGGCCTATGTGAAACAGGCGCAGGAAGAAAGCAATTTCACCGACTTCTATTTTATCTCCCGAAACGGCGAATATCTCACATCTGAGGGGCAGAGGGGCTATTTGGATCTGCGAGATCAGCTTGCAGATTTGATTCTGGAAAAACAGCCTGTTGTTGCCTATTCCGTTGTTCCGGATAAGCCGGAAATCATAGTGTTTGCCATTCCCGCCGCCCAGGGCTGCTACCGTGACTTTGATTATGAGGCCATTGCCATTACCTTTAACAACTCCGACTTGGTAGAAGCGCTAAAGATTTCTGCTTTTGACGGACAAGCCAGCACCTTTGCGGTGCTATCCGATGGTCGGGTCGTTGTGGACAACGGCAACGAGGATTTAAAGAATATCCACAATTTCTTCGCTTTTCTGGAAAAATCAGAAAGCCTAACCGGTACGGAGATTACCACCCTGCAAGAGGAATTTCTGGCTGGCAATTCCGGTGCAATGGTGTTTGATTTAAATGGAAGGCCCTATTATTTGGTATATGAGTCTGCGAGTTTTCAGGGCTGGACCGTTTTGGGTGTTGTGCCTACTGATGTGGTCAATGCAAGCATGAGCAAGCTCCAGTCCACTACCATGATCGTGGTGTCAGGAATTGCCATTAGCCTTGCCATGATGCTCCTGCTGCTTGTGATTCAGCAGAACCGGCAGAAGCTGAAACGGAAGGACCATGAGCTCCTTGTCCGTGACGAGCTGTTCTCCAAGCTGTCCGCCAATGTGAACGATGTGTTCCTGATGATGGATGCAAATAATCTCTGTGTGGAATATGTGAGTCCCAATATAGAGAAGCTGATTGGTATTTCAGAGCAGCAGGTGCTCCGTGATATCCACGAGATCGACCATCTGTTCCGGGAGGGCGGTTCGGTCCGCATACTGGACCAACTGCCGAATATTCTGCCCGGCGAGCAGTGTGAGTGGGATAGAGAGTATATCCATCAGAAGACCGGTGAGAAGCTATGGTTCCGTGTGGTTGTATTCTGCACTGACATTCAGGGGGAGAAGAAGTACATACTGGATTTGTCCGACCGTACCAGTGACAAGAAGATCCATCAGAAACTTGAAGATGCGGTCCGCACTGTGGAGAATGCAAGCCGGGCCAAGACCGTCTTCTTGAATCATATGTCCCACGATATTCGAACACCTATGAATGCGATCATCGGCTTTACCAACATCGCCATGAAGCAGGAAACGAAGCCGGAAGTAAGGAGTTGTCTGGAAAAGATCGGAGAAAGCTCCGAGCATCTGCTGACCCTTATTAATGATGTACTGGACATCAGCCGCATTGAGAGCGGCAAGATCCAATTTGCCCCCATTCCCGTTGATATTTCTGCAGTCGCAGATACCGTGCTGAACATCATGTATGGGTCCCTGTCCAATCGAAATATCACATTCCACACAGATCTGGCGGTGCCGGAAACGCCCTATGTGCTGGCTGACGCTGTGCGTATCCGGGAAGTTCTGATGAATATCCTGGGTAATGCGGTGAAGTTTACAGAGGACGGCGGCAGCATCAGCTTTGAAGCCAGCTACCATCCCTGTGTGGATAACCGGCACATCTTGGTGCGCTACCGCATTGCGGATACCGGCGTGGGCATGAGCGAGGAGTTTGTAGAGCACATTTTTGATGAGTTTTCTCAGGAGGATCATGGCGCACGGACGCAGTACAAAGGCACAGGCCTAGGTATGGCCATTACCAAGCGATATGTAGATCTGATGGGCGGCACCATTTCTGTGGAGAGCAAAAAGGGCGAAGGTTCCACCTTCACCGTGGAGCTCCCCGTGGAGCTTACCGATGAAAGCAATGTTCAGCAGCAGACTCTTCCTGCTGCTAAGGCGGACTTGATGGGAATACAGATTCTGCTGGCGGAGGACAATGATCTGAATGCGGAAATCGCAATGGTACAGCTGGAGGAACTGGGGATTCTGGTGACCAGAGTCTCCGACGGCAAGGAAGCAATAAAAACCTTCGCAGATCATCCGCCGGACACCTTTGACATGATCTTTATGGATATTATGATGCCAGAGATGAACGGCTATGAAGCCACAGCGTGCATCCGGGCCATGCAGGATCGTCTGGATGCCCGCAGGATCCCCATCATTGCCATGACAGCCAACGCCTTCGCTGAGGATGTTCAGGCATCTTTAGACGCAGGTATGAACGGGCATTTGTCAAAACCAATTGTAATGGAAGAGATTGTAAAGGTCATTGTAAGCAATCTAAACAGTTAATTTGCAACACACAAAAGGACCTGTCGCAGAATCACAAATTCTGCGGCAGGTCTCTTATCATGCCGCGCAGGGAACGCAAGCAGCTTGGGTGTGGAAAAGTTTCTGCTTTTGGGAACAAAACAGGACTAAATGTGGATCATAATCAAGCCTCCGGCTTAGCCGGAGGTTTTGACGAGAATGCACCGGGCGATGCGCTCGATTTCGTGCTGTGGAATACCGGATTGTTCTATGATCTTCTTTTTGCGGCCCAAGCTGGTTGTTCCCTCCGGTTCGATATGAAATTTTTAAGGTGCAGT
>JBJDYI010000287.1:0-19497 GCA_051867165.1 Faecousia sp.
CTAGGCTTTTGATACTATGGTTTTTTACTTGTCTACTTCTACTTGACAGATGCACAGACGAACATCTTGCGGGGCTTTTCTTTGTTTACAGCGCAGCAAAACTTGCATCCCGGCATATTTTCCGGTATACTGTTCCCAAGACTACCAAGGAGAAAGAACATGGGATATTTTGCAGTCATTGACACAGAAACCAACTGGGCAGATGGGGTCATGTCCATCGGCACCGTGATCGCGGATACGGACACCTTTCAGCCGGTTGCAGCCAAATACCATATCCTGCCCGAGGAATGTGCCATCGGCGGCATGTTTTACGATGCCCTGTTTCTGGACACCCCGGTAAAGCCCATTCTTTGCCCCCGAAAGGAAGCCCTGGAGGATTTATCCAGCTGGCTGTCCCAAAATGGCGTCACTTCCCTGTTCGCCTACAATGCCTGCTTTGACAGGAACCATCTGCCGGAGCTGGGGGGCTTTGACTGGTACGACATCATGCGCATTGCCATCTACCGCCAGCACAATCCCAAAATTCCCGCCTGCGCCGACTGCTACAGCACCGGACGTATGAAGCGAGGCTACGGTGTGGAATCCATGCTCCGCCTGCTCTCTGGGAATTGTACATACCGTGAGACGCACAATGCACTCTTTGATGCTCTGGACGAATTGGAGATTATCCGGCTGCTTGGTCATGGAATTCATGAATATAGCCCGCTGTGAGCAGTTCTTATGTCTCTGTGCTACCGTTCCTTTTTCATTACGAAATTTGTCAGCAAAACACCTCTGCGCTCCACCTGCTGCTCCCTGACGACGGTGTATCCCCGCTTTTCAAAGAACGGTCTTGCCGTGATAGATGCGTGGACAGTAAATTCCGCAGCTCTGGCGTTTTGCTCCAATTCATCACAAATCGCTGTTGCCACACCCCGACGCTGGTAATCCTTATGGACATAAATCCTGTCCAGATAGCCGGTTTCATCCATGTCACCGAAGCCGACGATGTTTCCGTCCATCTCCGCCACCACCGTGTGGTGCGCCTGAAAGGATTGGTTCCACGCTTCCAGATTTACCTCGCCTGTCGCCCAGGCATCCAGCTGCTCCTGGGAATAATCCCTGGCATTCACAGTATGGACGGTGTCATAGAAAAGCCGTGCCAATTTGGCGCAGTCCGTCTGTACATAGTCCCGAAGCGTCATATTGTTCTCCTTACCGTTTACTGGCAGAAAAGTCTGCCGCTTCCTGTATCCAGTCCAGCAGTTCTTCGTCAATTTCATCGGGCGTTCTCACCATCACATGATGGGTCCATCTTCCGGGGTAGGGTTCCGTTGCCACATCGATTCTGGTAGACTCCTTGTGGTGGCCCAAGCCAAAGGTAACGGTCATCCAGACCTCACTCCTGCCCTGCTCTGGGTAGTGATTCAGGGCAATACCAAAGGGAAATAAGCAGGGTGTCTGCTATGTACGGCCCTGCAAACCGTGTCAAATTTCGCCGAGAAGCATAGAATGGACTGTGCTTTCAGGCATAATCTTGAATGGGAGGATGGACCTCTATGGAAACAACACAAACAACCACTTGTCATCGTGAGGAAAACCGCCGCGAAGCTATCACCAAACTGATCGAATCCGTTGCCAAACAACAGGAGGCACTGGCCGAGATCCTGGAGGCAGAACACAGAAAGATTCAAAAAACAACCGAGCTTGCCAATGTGCATGTGGATGACCTGGTAGAGATTGACGAAAGCGTAGAGCGGGTCATTGCAGCAGTGACTCGTTTGGAACTGGCTCTCCAGCTCAAGCTGGATCTGTTCCATGACTGTCTCTGCCCCGAAGAGCACCGCTACTGCTGCAGATAACCCATAACCAAAGGCGCGGGCAACGCACCCGCGCCTCTTCTTATGGGAAGGTGAAAATCTTGTCTTTGTTTATCGTGTCGCAAAAACCAACACCCCGGTAAGCAGCCGAGGTGTTGAGATGCTTAGTCTTTCCTGCGGAATAAATCGAAGAACTTCTTCATCAAGGGAATGTATGTGACAACGAACACCACGGCACAGATCACCAATACAACAGTTCTTGCACCATCTGGGATGAACATACCGATGGCGATACCCATTGCGATCAGGCAAAATTTCAGCATCGCCAGCGTCTTCCATGTGCTTTCCTTGCAATACTGATTGGCTATTTCAAAAAGTTTCATGGCCAGGGCTCCTTTCTGTTTTCTTCTGTGTTTATTCTATCACAGTCCACACCCCCTGGCAAGTGAAATACGAATCTTTGTTTATGGCGGTACATGCTTGCACTCATTTTCATTAGCTCTGTGAAACACATGCAGGCTGTTTTTTAGAATTCTATGATCTCCGGCGCAGCGGTGAAGGAAGAGGTGGAACACCTGGGTATTGCCGTCATTCTCGTCATACATCTTCCGCAGACTGGGATAGGCATCCAGCCTGGATTTCCGGGCTTCCACACGGTCATCCTCCACCAGTTCCCCGGCAATGCGCACCCAAGTTCCATCGTGAAAAGCGCAGATTTCCGCCTTGGGATTGGTCATCAGCTGCATGGCAAACAGGCTTGATCTTTCCGGTCTGGATGTACAATGCCTCCATCTGATTCCATGATCTGACGGCATCTAAAAATGACACATCTTCATGGGTTTTGGGACTATCCGAATTCTTCCAAATCGCTTATAATGAGCATAATCAGATCGCTCGGAACCAGGAGGCGAATCACAATGGCAGAACAGATCATCGCAAATCTGACATCAAAAGATAATAAATTTGCCTGCGCTTTTGCTGATAAAATCATATCAGAAAGCCGGGAAACAGAGGAATGGTATGAATACTTTGATGATTTCGTCCCGTTGCTTGACCATCCGAAATCATTGGTCCGGAATCGCGCCCTGTGTATTCTGGCGGCCAATGCGCAGTGGGACGAGGAAAACCGTTTTGATGCAATCCTGTCTGATTACCTCACGCATATCACGGACGAGAAACCGATTACAGCCAGACAGTGCGTGAAAGCCCTTGTACAGGTAGGCCTGGCGAAGCCACAGTATATTCCAACAATTTTGTCCAGCTTACAGTCGGCTGATTTGTCAAAGTACAAGGACAGTATGCGTCCACTGATTGAAAAGGATATCGCAGAAACCCAAAAAATACTAATGGCTTTCAGCCTGTCGCGTTAGAAACGCAGTAATTCCTGGAGGGAATGGATATGGAAAGAAATAAATGAGAGTTTGCTAATCGTCTGAACAAATCGAATTTTAAGAGGGAAATAGGTATGGGATTGACAATTCGGAAGAGCGCTTTGATTCAAACGGAACGACTAACGCTAAGGCCTTATTCTGAGCAGGATTTGGAGCAATTAACCGCACTCCTTACCAATCGCGAAATCACCAAAACTTTTATGGTTCCTGATTTTGTAACCAGAGAGCAGGCAATGAAACTTGCCAAAAAACTCATTTCCTTTAGCCGGCTGGAGGACACAATGCATCTGGAATACGGAATCTATCTGAATCATCGACTGATTGGCTTTGTCAACGATTGCGGTATGGAAGATCGTGAAATCGAAATCGGGTATGTCATTCATCCGGATCATCAAGGTCATGGTTACGGGACAGAAGCTGTCAAAGCCGTGATTGAGGAACTTCGTGAGATGGGATTTCAGAAAGTGAAAGCAGGCTTCTTTATGGAAAACACGGCGAGCCGTCGTGTCATGGAAAAATGCGGTATGAAGCAAATTGATTTTTATGATGAGCAAGAATATCAGGGTGCACTTCATAAATGCCTTTATTATGAAATATGCTTTTCAGCAAATTCCGAGTTGCAGAGCTGCTGAGATGGTCAAAGCAGGTTTTCTGATACCATGTGCCACTTTTTTTAACAAAATCCATGCAAATATGTTTCCTTTGATTGGTAGATATTTCATGGTGCATACGCTATTATGATGTTAAGAATGATAGCAAAGGTGGTACAATTATGAGAAAAACCTACATCGATAACATCCGGTGGATCACGGTTGTTCTGGTCGTGATTTATCATGTCATCTATATGTTTAATGGCATTGAAACCTTCGGCGTCATTGGGCCCTTTGCAGAGGCACAATATCAGGATGCCTATCAGTATATTGTGTATCCATGGTTTATGCTGCTTTTGTTTGTGGTCTCCGGCATGAGCGCAAGATTTTATCTGGATCACCATTCCCCGAAAGAATTCCTGAAAAGCAGGACAACAAAATTGTTGGTACCTTCTACCATCGGCTTGTTTGTGTTTTGGTGGATTCTGGGGTACTACAATATCTTAATTGGCGGCGGGTTGGAGAGTATGGCTGCTGTGCCCAAGCCGGTATTCTTTATCATCATGGCAGTAAGTGGCACCGGCCCGTTGTGGTACATTCAGATGCTCTGGTTCTTTTCGGTGATTCTGCTTCTGATTCGCAGGATTGAAAAAGACAAGTTGTACCGGCTCTGCGAAAACGTAAATGTGCCTGTCTTAATGACACTGACCCTTGTGATCTGGGGAGCCGCCCAGATTCTCAACACACCGATCATGGTGGTGTATCGATTTGGCATCTACGGTGCCGGATTTCTGTTTGGGTATTTCATTTTCTCCCACGACCGGGTCATGGAAAAGCTGGAAAAATGGTGGCAGATCCTTTCGCTGGCAGCACTGGTCCTTGGGGCCGTATTTGTGGCCGTCTTCTGGGGCGCGCCCTATGCGGAGCATGAAGTTTTGGACACCTTCCTGTGCAATCTGTACGCATGGACGGCCGTTCTGGCGGTTCTCTCGGTCATGAAAAAATGGGGCAATTTTGAGAATCGCTTCACCAGATTTATGATTCGGAAATCCTGGGGCCTGTATCTGTTCCACTACCTGCCCCTTGCTGTATGCGCATGGTATTTGCATGAATATCCTGTGCTGCCTGCCGCAGCCATGTATATCTGCGTTGGTATTGCGGCCTTTGCCGGTGCCTATCTGTTATATGAGATCGTCAGCCGCATCCCTGTTCTGCGGTGGTGCGTATGCGGAATAAGAGGGAAAAATCATGTTTGCAGATAATTTAATGGAACTCAGAAAGTATCACAACCTCTCCCAGGAAGAGCTGGCCGAGAAAATCGGTGTCTCCCGGCAGACCCTTTCCAAATACGAAACGGGCGAATCTCTGCCCGATATCGTAAAATGCAAAATGCTGGCGGATGTGTTTGGAGTAACGGTCGATGATCTCATCAGCTATGAAAAGTCTGCGGGACTGGGGTTGGGCCTGCCGCCAAAGGGCAAGCATATTTTCGGAATGGTCAAGGTTGGAGACAAGGGACAGATAATCATTCCCGCGAAAGCAAGAAAAATTTTCGATATCCATCCGGGGGATAATCTAATCGTTTTGGGTGATGAAGCCCAGGGAATTGCACTAATCAAAGAGAAAGGGTTGCTGGAATTGCTCCATTCCGCCGGAAGTAAAGAATAAAGGCACTCCAATCACAGCCGCAGCTCCTGCAACGCACTAAAACATCATGCCCCTGCCGGAAAACTGGCGGGGTTTCTCATGAAGAAGTTTCTTCGAAGAAAATGATTTTATGTCAACGCATCATTTTTGATGGCGTTCTTTTTCAGAAAAAATCTTCAAAGAAATGCATTTCGCACTTGACTCTCACCTTACGTCATGGTTTATCATGCTTCTTGACGGGAGGGAATACCATGAAAACTGTGAAAGAAGTCAGCCGTGTCACCGGTGTGAGTGTGCGCACGCTCCACCATTATGATGCCATCGGTCTGCTGAAGCCAACCCGGGTGACAGAGGCGGGCTATCGGCTGTATGACGATACAGCCCTGCGGCGGCTGCAAGCCATTTTACTGTTCCGGGAGCTGCAATTCCCGCTGAAGGAAATCAAGGAAATTCTGGATTCACCCGGATTTGATCCCAAAGAGGCTCTGGAGCAGCAAATCAAACTGCTGGAGCTTCAGCGGCAGCACCTGGATACACTCATTTCCCATGCCCGTAAAATTCAAACGACAGGAGTGACACTTATGGATTTTACACCCTTTGACCGCAGTGAGCTGGACGAATATGCTGCGCAGGCAAAAGAAAAATGGGGCAAGACACAGGCTTACAAGGAATTTGAGCAAAAAACGGCAGGTCAGACCCCTGCGCAGATAAAGGATGTCGGAGAAGCGCTGATGGATATCTTTGCCCAGTTCGGCGCAATTCGCCACACTTCCCCCGCATCCGAAGAAGCCCAGGCCCTGGTGGAGAAGCTGCAAAGCTTCATCACCCAGCACTATTACACCTGCACCAAGCAAATCCTCCGTGGGCTTGGCCAGATGTACATTGCCGGAGACAGCATGACGGAAAATATCGACAAAGCCGGCGGCGAAGGCACCGCGGAATTTTCCCATCAGGCAATTGAAATTTACTGTAAATAAGCGCAGGTCCGGGATTGCAGACGCAGTCCCGGACCGTTCCATCTTTCGGATTCACAAATCGTTTATTTGACACCTTTCCGCTTTTCTGATAGGATAATTGCAAACCCAGAAGGAGGAGCTCTATATGGAAAAATTCATTCCCTATGAAAAGCTGTCCAAGAAAGAAAAGCGCAAGCTGGACAGCGCCCGGCGCGGCACCTGGGGCGAGGTCAATCCCGTCACCCGAAAGCCCGCCAACAGCAAAGCCTACAACCGGCGAAAGGCACAGAATTGGAGGAAGGACCTTCCCAATTCTGTGCCTTGTTTTTATTCTTCCGGTTTCCAGATATGCCGGTCGCCCCAGAACCGCAAACAAACTGCGATTCCCATCAGCCACAGGGCAGCACGCAAAAACATACCTGCTTTCTTTTTCTAACCTTTCCATGAACGCCAATTAATATTGAGGAATTGCCCTGATGATTCCACAGGCAATTTTTTGTCCCGCATTTCCGGCTGGCTGCGACGTAAAGTCGTCCGGTCCGGAATGGATAATAACCGTTTTATGAAGAATCTCCCGGACAGAAAATCTGTCCGTTAAAAACACCTGAAACGCATAACCGTGATTCCCAAACAACGGCGGTAAATCTCCGGCATGGTTGGGGTGTGCCACTCCATCCGGGTTATAATGCATGAAAGCATCTGCAAATGGATCTTTCTCCGTTCCGCTGCACCGGGAGCCGCTATGGATGTGAAATCCAAAAATCCCGCTGGGATAATCCATCGTCGGTTTTGGCAGTCCTGTCACACGAGCAGCCACGATCACACCGTGGGCCGTTTGATAAAAATACACGCACCCGGAGATCGTGGAATACGCACGGCTTCCACGCACCCGGGCCATTGCCTGCGGCCGCTGACTCAGCACCCGAAGCAGCCTGTGAAATGGAACATTTTTGGTCATAGAACTTTCCTCACATTCCCCATGAAATAACACAGTCTATGCCAAACAGCCATTTGTGTGACAGGTATATTCCGGATAAAAATGATCGACTGATCCTTCATTTCTTCATCACAACAGGCGGTATCATTCATTTTGGAGCATGGTACCGTTTTCCTGTTGAATTATGCTCTGGAAGCTGTTATAATTAATATTATTGCATAAAAAGAATCCACCGGCGTTTTGTTTGATCACGTCGGACCCATGTCGGTTCGGGTTTCTGATGCCTGCACGCATCATCAAGGGCGGCAATCCGGATCGCTTGGGTTTGCGGTCCTGTTTATCATACTGCAAGCCGCGGAATCCAAAGGAGAAACACCATGAAGTACAAACTGCTGGTTGCAGAGAATGCGTTTTCGGAGCGCCGATCACTCTGCAGGACTCTGAATACACATCTGGGCGCGTACCTCACCATCATAGAGGCCGCAAACGGAACGCAGGCCCTGGATCTGTTTGACCGGGAGTCTCCCCAGATTGTCATTCTGGGCATCGAAATGCCCGATTTGACCGGTCTGGAGGTGGCCCAAAAAATCCGGGAATGCAATAAAACCTGCGCTCTGCTGTTTATTTCAGATCTGGACAATTTCTCCTATGCCAAGCAGGCCATCTCCCTACGGGCACTGGATTATCTCACAAAACCTTATGAAGAGCAGAAGCTGGTTCATTGCGTGGAGGAAGCCATCCAGTATTGTGCTCACTTTCAGCCGTTTTCTCATCACAGCCTCCAGAGCCGTCCCTCCGATCAGGAACCGGGACCGGCGCAGTTTGCAGACAGTGTCCGGCTGTCTCTGGTAAGAGAAGATATCAGCGCATTTCTGGAGCAGCACTATATGGAAGAACTGTCCATGAAAACAGTTGCCCATGCCATGAATTATTCCGACGCCTATTTCTGCAAATTGTTTAAGCAATGTTTCCATGTTACTTTCTCCACCTATCTGAATCAGTACCGTGTCCGGAAGGCCAAAGTCTTGATGGAGTCCTCCCGGTCCAGTGTGAAGGAAATTGCCGCTGCCTGCGGCTATCCCGATGCCAATTATTTCGCCCGGGTCTTCAAGGGGATCACCAACCAAACCCCCTCCGAATACCGGCTATCCCTGGCGAAAAAAGGTAAAAAATAAAATAATCAATTAATCAGCGTTTTTCCTTAAAAAAGAAATAGCGCTGATTTTTATTTTATAAAAAAGACAAAATAATGCTAGATATCTTAAAACAATCCGGTTTCACAAGCAATTCACATTTGATATGATAATCATGCACAATTCAAACCCAAAGGGAGGATTCATTTTTATGAAAAAAGCGAGATGGATAGCCCTTCTGTGTGTCATTGCGCTCGTTACCACCCTGTTCGCAGGCTGCGGCGCCAACGGTGACAACAGACGGATTATCCGAATCGGACACAATCAGTCCACCACACACCCCACCCACATCGGTCTGACTGCTTTCGCTGACTTCATCAACGAAAAACTGGGAGACAAGTACAAGGTGGAAGTCTACCCCAGTGAGCTGCTCGGCTCCCAGACGGAAATGGTTCAGCTGACCCAGACCGGCGCCATTGACATCGTCATTGCCTCCAACTCCATCATGGAGACCTTCAGCTCCAACTACTCCATCTTCAACCTGCCCTTCCTGTTCTCCAGTGCGGAAGCTTACCACGCCTGTATGGATGATCCCGCCGTCACCGATCCCATCTTCCTGGCCACCGAAGACGCCGGCTTCATTTGCGTCACCTGGCTGGATGCAGGTACCCGTAACTTCTATACCCTGAACACTCCCATCAATACCCCTGCTGACCTGAAGGGTCTGAAAATCCGCGTGCAGCAGTCCCCCACAAACGTTGCCATGATGGAGCTGCTGGGCGGCACTGCCACCCCCATGGGCTTTGGTGACGTCTACACCGCTCTGCAGTCCGCCATCATCGACGGCGCTGAAAACAATGAGCTGGCCCTGACCAATAATGGTCACGGCGACGTCTGCAAATACTACTCCTACGACATGCACCAGATGGTGCCCGACCTGGTTCTGTGCAATTATGCCTTCCTGGAAGGCCTGGACGCCAATGAGCGTGCCATCTTCGACGAGGGCTTCAAGATCATCAACACCGTCCAGCGTGATGCCTGGGAAGGTGCTGTGGAAGAGGCCAAGAACAAGGCTCTGAACGAGCAGGGGGTCAACTTCATCTATCCTGACACCGCTCCCTTCCAGGAAGCCGTCATGCCCCTGCATAAGTCTGTGCTGAGCGCCAGCCCCGAGCTGCAGCCCATCTATGACACGATTCAAGCCTACAACGCACAGTACACCAGTGCAGAATAAGGAGGAACAATGATGAAAGCACTGAGAAATTTCCTCAATCAGGCACTGAACCTGCTGGCCGGCCTGAGCCTGGCTGTCATGGTGGTTCTGACCTCCTACCAGGTTATCACCCGTTATGTATTCAATTCGCCCTCCACCTGGTCCGAAGAGCTGGTTGGTTACCTGTTTGCATGGAGCACCATGTTCGGCGCCGCCATTGTCTCCGGTGAGCGCGGCCACATGAACATCCCCATTCTGGTGGACAAGTTGAATCCCCCCATGCGCAAAGCCCTGCATATCTTCGCAGAAATCATCGCTTTCCTGTTCTCCGCTGCCATTCTGGTGCTGGGCGGTTTCCAGGTTTCTTCTCTGGCCATGGGTCAGCAGACTTCTTCCCTGGGTGTCGCCGTGGGCACCTTCTACTGGGTCATGCCCGTTTGCGGTGTGCTGATGGCATTGTTCGCCGTTCTGAACATCATCGGCATCGCAAATGGCGAAATCAGCCTGGACTCTTCCGACGAGGCTTCCGAAGCCATCGCCAAGGTCGAAGCTGAAGCCGCCGCAGAAAAGGAGGCATAAGCTATGGCAATTACCGCATTATTGATCATTCTGGGCGTTATGCTGGTGCTGCTCTTCCTGGGCGTGCCGATCTCTTACGCCATCGGTATTTCTTCCCTGTCTGCCATTCTGTCCGTCATCGATCTGGATGTGGCCGTGCTGACCGCTGCACAGCGTACCTTCGTTGGTATGAGCAAGTTCAGCCTCACCGCCATTCCCTTCTTCATCCTGGCCGGTAACATCATGAACCAGGGCGGCATCGCCAAGCGCCTGGTGAACTTCGTCATGGCCATCCTGGGCAAGGTTCCCGGTGCCCTGCTGGTGACCAATGTCGGCACCAACGCTCTGTTCGGTGCCATCTCCGGCTCCGCCTCCGCTGCAGCTGCCGCTGTCGGTTCCATGATCCGTGACGGCGCCGAGGAAGCCGGTTACGATCCCGCCATCACCGCTGCCACCAACGCTGCTTCCGCACCCTCCGGCCTGCTGATCCCTCCCTCCAATGCTCTGATCACCTACTCCCTGGCCTCCGGCGGCACCTCCGTGGCTGCTCTGTTCATGGCCGGTTATGTTCCCGGCATCATCTGGGCTCTGATGTGTGCCATTGTGGGTATTCTGCTGGCCAAGAAGATGGGCTACAAGGGTACGCCCGGCAAGTTTGACTGGAAGAATCTGGGTATTGCTACCCTGCATGCCCTACCCTCCCTGTCCCTGATCATCGTGGTCATCGGCGGTATCGTCGGCGGCATCTTCTCCGCAACCGAAGGCTCCGCCATCGCCGTTGTCTACTCCCTGATCCTGGCCTTCTGCTACAAGTCCATCAACCTGAAGGGCCTGTGGAAAATTATTATTGACTCCGCCAAGATGTCCGGCATGGTCGTCTTCCTGATCGGTGTCTCCAACATTCTGGGCTGGGTCATGGCCTTCATGCAGATTCCCGATGCTGTGGCCGGTGCGTTGCTGGGTCTGACCAACAACAAGTACATTATTCTGCTGATTATGAACGTGATCCTGCTGATCTCCGGTACTTTTATGGACGTCACCCCTGCCATCCTGATCTTTACCCCCCTGTTCCTGCCCATCTGCCAGAGCTTCGGCATGAATGCCATCCACTTCGGTCTGATTCTGGTTTATAACCTCTGCATCGGCAACATCACACCTCCCGTTGGCAACACCCTGTTCGTGGGCATCAAGATTGGACGCACCACCCTGGCCAAGGTCATGCCCTACATGCTGATGTACTATGTGGCCATCATTGCAGGTCTTCTGCTGGTTACCTATATCCCCGCTGTTACCATGATCCTGCCCCAGCTGGCCGGTCTTGCTTAACCTGATTCCGCTCCGCAAAAACAGCGGCATCCGTCTGGATGCCGCTGTTTTTTAGAATTTTCGAATGTTCCTGGCCAGGGATTTGGATATCTCATCCGTTTCTTTACTTGAGTTCAGGCCAGTAGCCCTTGTTGGCTTCCATCATATCATCCAGAACCGCCTTGGCCACATTCATGCTGGGTACAGTCTTGTTCAGGGTAAAGGCTTCCAGCGCCTTCTGATAAGAGCCTTCAACGGCTGCCTGGACAATCAGCTTTTCGCAGTTCAGCTGCTGCATGATCAGCCCCTGCTGGAACAGCGGCACAGGGCCTTGAGGCAGCACCTCGGGGCCGTTCTTTCCGATGTGGGCAGGGACTTCCACCATGGCATCATTGGGCAGATTGGGGATGCAGCCACGGTTTTCGGTGATCACCAGGAACCGGGCCCCGGTGTCGTTTTTCAAGGCAACGGCCAGGTCGGCAATCCAGTCGCCATGGCTGCCGGCATAGAATACGGTGTCCTTCACCTCGCCGGTTTTGAGATACTCGTCGATGCCTTCAAACAGGTTTTTCTCCCGGCTCTCCATGACCTCATTGGCCCGGGTGTAGGTGGGATCCGAATGTTCCACAAATTCCTTCTGCTGAAGATAGTAATTCAGATAGGTATTGGGCAGAGTATCCGGGAAGTTGGACATCATCTCATAAATCCCCTTCCAGACATAATGCCAGCTGCCCTTGGCATGGCGGTTGGTCTTTTTGTCCGTCAAAGCCGCCTTGTCCTTGAGATAAGCGGCAGGCAGCAGGATCTCATGCTCCATGATGTAGTCCCGGAGCCGGGGCATCAGATCCTCCCCCTTGTACTCGATGCTGGTGAACCAGCCGAAGTGGTTCAGGCCGTAGTAATCATAGACAATGTTCTCCTTGTCCTTAATCTCCATGGCGGCAGCCACCACATCGATCATGGCAATGGGCATGTCGCAGATGTTGATGATCCGGGCCTTGGGCCGCAGCACCCGGCAGGCTTCGGAAATAATGGACGCGGGATTGGAATAGTTCAGGATCCAGTGGTTGGGCTTGGCGTACTTTTCAGCGTGATCAATCACTTCCATCATGGGGAAAATGGTCCGCAGGCCATAGGCCAGGCCGCCGCAGCCGCAGGTCTCCTGTCCCACGCAGCCATGCTTCAGAGGAATCTTCTCATCCATTTCCCGCATGGCATATTTGCCCACCCGCATCTGGGCGAAGATAAAATCCGCATCCCTGTAAGCTTCTTCCACGTCGTAGGTTACAGTGAGCTTGATACCGGCGTGTAATTCCTCTTCCAGAACCCACCTGACCACCACGGCCACCTTGTCCTGCCGCTCCCGGTCCAGATCGTACAGACGGATCTCATCCACTTCCAGCTCCGCTTTGCGCAGGGCAACGGATTTGACGATACCGGCTGTAAAGGTACTGCCGCCGCCAATAATTGTGATTATCATGTTTCTATTACCTCAGTTTGCTCTCAAAATGACAGGGTATTCAGATAGTCTTCCACACTTTTTCGAACCTCAGCCGCCTGCAGGCCAAAAATGATCTGAATATCGTTGCCTTTCTTGATGATGCCCATATTGGGGGCCTTGTTGATGCGTTCCTCATTCAGCAACGCAACATTCTTCACATTGACCCGGAGCCGGGTAAAGCAGTTCTCAAGGGTGTTGATGTTTTCCTTGCCCCCCAGGCCGTCAACCACAAATTGAGCATTGGCACTGCCGCTCCAGGCCCTGGCAGGGGTCTTACCTCCCCTGTTCTGCAGCGGGGATTCCTCTTCCCGGCCCGGGGTCTTATAGTTAAACTTTTTGATGAGAAAGCTGAACAGGAAGAAGTACAGCAAAATCTGTACCACACCCAGCGCCAGCATGACCGGCCATTTTGTCCGCTCCACACCGGCAGACAGGTTCATCAGAATGGATGCCACCATATTGCCGCCGCAGAAAGCGGTAACACCGAAAACCTTCAGCAGGGCAATGAAGAGACCGGCAATGCAGGCATGGAGCACATACAGCACAGGCGCCGCAAAGATGAACAGGAAGTCCAGCGGCTCGGTGATGGAAGCCAGGCAGGAGGTGACCACGAGGGGAATAATGGTGGCCGCGGTGCGCTTCCTGTTCTGGGGATAGGCTGTGTAGATAAAGGCGGCGCCAATGCCAATGTAGCCGAACATTTTGGTAAAGCCGATGGCCATATAGTAGATGGAATCAGAGAAGGGCAGGCCGGCCTGCAGCTCCGTCATGACGATGGGATAAGCGCCGGCCACCACGGTATCACCCAGGTTCAGCACACCGCCCAGGTCAGTAAACTGGAAGGGCGTATAAACCAGATGATGCAGGCCCGTGGGAATCAGGAGCCGCTCCAGGAAGCCATAGACAAAGAGCCCAAACACATCGGTGCTCTTGATAAAATCGGCCATGGAAGATATGCCGCTCTGGACCATAGGCCAGACAATATTGCTGATGATGCCGAAGAGGATCGACACCGCCACCATGCAGGCGAAGGAAAACCGGACGCCGGAATAGATTTGCATGGCGCCGCGGAATTTCTTTTCACAGGTCTTATTGAAAACCCAGCTCACCAGACAGCCCAGCAGGATGCCTCCAAAAACACTCATATCCACTACCTGGATGCCCAGGATGGAGGCCTGGCCGGTACCGTAGAGGCCCAGCATACCGGATGCCTCTGCCAGAGTGCCGGTCTGGACCAGCATGAGGTTGGAGGTTTTCAGGTAAATCAGGTAAGACATAAAGCCGATGAGGCCCGCCTGATGCTTGTCCCGGTTGGCCAGAGCCGCGGGAATACCAATGACGAACAGCAGACCCAGATTGTTGACCAGGATCATGATGGTCTCATACATCAGCCTTCCCACCACCTGGAAAGGTGTCCAGGCCAGAAATGGAATCAGGGCTGTAACGGAGCTATTGGTTAGAAGAGATCCAATGGCCAGGATCATGCCTGCCACAGACAGGTACATCAGAGGCTGAATCATGGCCTTGGCAAACACTTCCAGCCTGTTCATGATATTTTTCATAAAGATCCTCTCCTTATGTTTGAATTGGGAATGGATTCCGCTTTTATTATACTTCAGAACCCCTGCGGATGCAATTCTTTTCCACTGTGATCCGAAAACATCCCGGGCAGCCTCCTCCGGAGCAGTCTCCCTGTGTGTACCGGGAGATCCTGGATATTTTCAGTCGTTGTCATTTACAGCCGCAAAAAAATGTGCTATCATGAGCACAAATTGAATCAGATTGAGAGCGAATGAATATGAAATTAAGCGAACATTTTGAGAAAAACAAACTTTCCATGTCCTTTGAGGTGTTTCCGCCCAAAACGGACTCCTCCATGGAAACCGTCACCCATGCCACGGAAGCCATGGCACTGCTGCATCCCGCTTTCATGAGCGTTACCTACGGTGCCGGCGGCGGTACCAGCCAGTACACCCTGGAAATGGCCCGGCACATTGAGCAGGATTACGGCGTTCCTACCGTGGCCCACCTGACCTGCGTCTCCTCCACCCGGGATACCGTTCGTCAGCGGATCCGGGAACTGAAGGAAGCAGGTATCGAAAATGTCATGGCTCTCCGGGGCGATCTGACCCCCGATCAAATCGGCAAGGACCGCAGCCACTGGCATTACCGCCATGCCGTGGACCTGATCCATGAACTCCGGGAAGCCGGGGATTTCTGTATCGGCGGCGCCTGTTATCCGGAAGTCCATCCTGAAAGCGCCCATCAGAAGGAGGACATCCTTCATTTGAAGGAAAAGGTGGATGCCGGCTGCTCCTTCCTGACCACCCAGATGTTCTTCGACAACAATCTGCTGTACAACTTCCTGTATAAAATCCGGGAAGCCGGCATCACCGTTCCCGTGGTGGCCGGTATTATGCCCATCACCAATGCCAAACAGATTGACCGGGCCATCAAACTCTCCGGTTCCTTTATTCCCCAGCGGTTCAAGGCGCTGGTGGACCGGTTCGGCTCTGATCCCTTCGCCATGAAGCAGGCCGGCATTGCTTATGCCACGGATCAGATCATTGACCTGTACGCCAATGGCGTCAACAATGTCCACGTCTACTCCATGAACAAGCCGGAGGTTGCTGAGCAGATTCAAAGCAACGTATCCGAAATTCTGAAAATATGATCCCGGTTCAAACTGCCAACCTTTCCCTGCCGGAAGTCAACCGCCGGGAAGTCCTGCGCTATGCAGGCGCGAAAGAGGAAACCCCGGAGCTGATGGGGTTGCTGGAAGAGACCCTGGCCGAAGTTCTGCCTCTGCTCAGCGGAAAGGTCTGCTGGGGGGAATTCCCGGTAACACGGCAGGATGACACGCTGAATCTGGGCTTCGCGGTCACCTCTTCCGCATCCCTGAACCAGCATCTGAGGGACTGCCACCGGATTGTGGTATTTGCGGCCACCATCGGTCTGGGCCCTGACCGTCTCATTGCCCGGTACGGCCGGCTGTCGCCTGCCAAAGCATTGCTGGTGCAGGCCATCGGTGCCGAACGGATCGAAGCCCTCTGCGACTGCTTTTGCAGGCAGCTGCAGCAGCAAGGATACTTTCCCGCAGCCCGGTTCAGTCCCGGCTATGGCGACCTGCCGTTGGCACTGCAGAAGGATCTGTTCCGGGCATTGGACTGTCCCCGGAAAATCGGCCTGACCTTGAATGACAGTCTTTTAATGTCCCCATCCAAATCCGTCACCGCCATCGTGGGGCTCCGTCCCTGTGCCGGAACAGACGAGGCGCTCCGCTGCGGTCACTGCGGCAAGACAGACTGTCCTTACAGGAGGATACCATGAACATTCTGGATCACATACATGAACATTTGCTGTTTCTGGATGGCGGCATGGGAACCCTGCTGCAGTCTCAGGGGCTGCAGCCCGGTGAATTCCCGGAAACCTGGAACCTGACCCATCCGGAAGTCATCACAGCCATCCACAAGGCTTACTTTGACGCCGGCAGCCATGTGGTTTGCGCCAACACCTTCGGTGCCAACCGCCTGAAGTTTCCGAAAGAGGAACTGGAGCAGATCATTCCTGCCGCCCTGGAAAACGCCCGGAGCGCGGCTGTGGCCAGCACCGGTCCCCAGCAAAAATGGGTAGCCCTGGATATTGGCCCTCTGGGAAAGCTGCTGAAGCCCTATGGTGACCTGGATTTCGAGGATGCGGTATCCACCTTTGCCGAAACCATCCGTCTGGGTGTCAAATATGGGGCGGACCTGATCTTCATCGAGACCATGAACGACAGCTACGAGACCAAAGCCGCCCTGCTGGCAGCCAGAGAAAACAGCACGCTTCCCGTCTTTGTCTCCAATGCCTATGGCGCCGACGGCAAGCTGATGACCGGCGCCGATCCTGCTGCCATGGTGGCTCTGCTGGAAGGCATGGGCGCCGATGCCATCGGCGTCAACTGTTCTCTGGGCCCCGATGCGTTGGCGCCCATTGTGGAGCAGTATCTGCAATATGCCTCTGTGCCAGTGCTGATGAAGCCCAACGCCGGTCTGCCCCGGGTAGAGGATGGCAAAACCGTCTTTGATGTAGACCCGGCTTCCTTTGGTATCAGCATGGCCCCATTGATTCAAAAAGGCGTCCGCATTGCCGGCGGCTGCTGCGGCACCACCCCGGAGCATATTGCCGCTCTGACCAAAATGACCGGTCACATCCAGCCGGTGACCATCACGGCGAAGGATTTCACCATGGCCTCTTCCTATACCCACGCGGTTTTCTTTGGAGAACGGCCCGTTCTCATCGGTGAACGGATCAATCCCACCGGCAAAAAGCGGTTGAAGGAAGCGCTGAAGGCTGGAGACATGGATTATATTTTAAAAGAAGGCATCGCCCAGGAAGAACAGGGCGCCCATATTCTGGACGTGAATGTGGGACTGCCGGAAATCAATGAAAAAGCCATGCTGACCGATGTCATCCGGGAATTACAGGCCGTGACCGATTTACCCCTGCAAATTGATTCGGCGGATCCCGCCGCCATGGAAGCGGCTCTGCGGCGCTACAACGGCAAGGCCATGGTCAATTCCGTCAACGGCAAGCAGGAAAGCATGGACGCGGTTTTCCCCCTGGTAAAAAAATACGGCGGTCTGGTGGTGGCGCTGACCCTGGATGAAGCCGGCATCCCCGATTCCGCGGAAGGTCGGGTGGCCATTGCCCGCCGGATCCTGGCAGAGGCCGGGAGCCATGGCATCGCCAAAAAAGATATCCTCTTCGACCCCCTGGCCATGACCATCAGTGCCGACAGCGGCGCCGCCATTCAAACCCTGGAAGCCCTCCGGCGGATCCGTACAGAGCTGGGCTGCCACACCACCCTGGGTGTATCCAACATTTCCTTCGGCCTGCCCCGCCGGGATCTGCTGGGCGGCAGTTTCTTCTCCCTGGCCCTGGCCCATGGCCTGTCTGCTGCCATTATGAATCCCCATTCTGCGCAAATGCAGGCAGCCTATTACGGCTACTGCGCTCTGATGGGGCTGGACACCAATTGTGAACGCTACATCGCCTTTGCCCAGTGCCAGACCCCTGCCAGCCAGGCCGCAGAAATGGAACCCACCGGTTCCCAGCTGCATCATGCCATCGTCAAGGGATTAAAGGATCAGGCAGCGGCCTGCACCATGCAGCTGCTGAACACCCAGGCCCCGCTGAACATCGTCCAGGAGGAAATCATCCCGGCGCTGGATGCGGTGGGCACCGGTTTTGAAAACAAGACCGTGTATCTGCCCCAGCTGCTGATGAGCGCGGAAGCCGCCAAGGCTGCCTTTGAAAAAATCAAGGCCGCCATGCCTGTGGGCGAAAAAGCAGCCAAGTGTCCCTTCGTTCTGGCCACGGTTCGGGGGGA
Organism: Faecousia sp.; assembly: GCA_051867165.1. Lineage (GTDB taxonomy): Bacteria > Bacillota > Clostridia > Oscillospirales > Oscillospiraceae > Faecousia. The sequence continues at coordinate 18,402 of JBJDYI010000287.1, forward strand.
TATCCACGACATCGGCAAAAACATTGTCCGGCTGCTGCTGGAAAATTACGGCTTTGCGGTTTACGATCTGGGCCGGGATGTGCCGCCGGAAGCTGTGGCGGAAAAAGTTCTGGAGCTGCATGCCCCCATGGCCGGTCTCAGCGCCCTGATGACCACCACCGTCCCCGCCATGGAAGAGACCATTCGTCTGCTCCACGAAAAAGCCCCCTGGTGCAAAACCATTGTGGGCGGCGCGGTTCTGACCCAGGACTACGCCAATGCCATTGGCGCGGATTTCTATGCCAGAGATGCCATGGAAACCGTTCGCCATGCTGAGGCCATCTATTCCGCTCAGGAACAATAAATCTCCGTATAAAAACATCCCCGGTGCATCAAATGCACCGGGGAATATTGTCTGCCGAACATATTCAGTATAGCAAATTTCCGGGCAAAAGTCAATCTCCATTTTGGCAAAAATAGATATTTTATGCCATTTGCATTATTTCTTTTCCGTCGTTTTGTACAGTTTTCCATCTTGCTTTTGGCGCCCCTATATGTTATCTTATAGTCAAGAAAGGGTGATACCAATGTACAGGTAAAGCTCTCAAAAATGCCATAGAATATATAAACTGGGCAAGCGGCATTTGGTTCCAGATAAAAAACTCCCACACAAAAGCATAACCCGCTGATGGGTCGAGTGACAAAAATGAATGTGGATGCGGAATGAATTTAGAAGAAATCAAATGTCTATTCTAACGAAAGAGAGGTAACCATATGATGTTAGATACCAAGAATGAACAGAAGTAACCCTTGATTGAACTGTGCCAGAGACATTCAATCAAGGGTTATTTCTTTTTGTTCCTAGACGCACCCGGAGGGGTGCTTTTTTCTTGGGAAGCTATGAATTAATCGGCAAGAGCTGACAGCGGAAGATTTTGGCTCGAATGGAAGTATGGAAAACCCAGGAATACTGGATGGATTTCCGGTTTTTCAGACTGATCCAGTCGGGGCAAAAGATTCACTGGTCCCTCGCAGACGATTTGTTCAGAGGTTCCCTTGCCTATTGAAGCTGTAAGATAAAGGTAGACACATGGAAAACCACCATGTTGTCTACCTT
>JBJDYI010000288.1:0-5013 GCA_051867165.1 Faecousia sp.
AGAAGTTTGTATTCACCTATGCGGACGAGAAAGTGTCTGCCAAAGCCGGAATGGGGTTTTATGCAAAGGTGGATTTGGGTATCGTGAAGTACCACTTCGAATTAGGGAGCGGGAAGAAGCTGTAAAATCACTTCTCCTTCTAACAAAGTTATTTCATAGCCGTATAAGAATCCGACCTCCGGTGAACGCATGAGGTCGGATTCTTATTCCCCTTTCAGTTTTTGGTCGATCTCCCGATCGGGCCAATAGCCCCAGGATTCCACGATCCTGGCGTTTTCCACTCTGAAATTCTCCAGAGCCTCAAACGTAATGTGCCTGCTGGTTTCCCTGTGGAGACCATCGTAAAGAACACGGGTTGCTACCATGCCGCCCTCCGCAAAGATATCAAGCATTTCCGCATGCAAATAGGTATACTGTCCGGCCACGATTTTCAGGATACCCACGGCATCGGCATTGCTTCTGGCTCCGGCAGGGCTGTGGTCGATGTAATTCTCCGACACACAGTCCATGACAAAATCAAAATTGCGGTTGGTGTAACCCTCCTGAAAAAAGCGGGTCACTGTCTCTTTTGGTGTCATAACAGTTTCCTCCTTATAGGTGTTTGTTCTCATTGTAAATGTTAGAACACATCATTTCAAAGGTTAATCGCGTAACGAATGACAAAAAAGCAAGTGTGTTTTTTTGCAAAATTTTCAAACTTCTTCCTTATATCGTTTTGTTTCACTGGCTTCTGTCCGAGCCGGGTGCTTTTTGAGTGAACTATCTCGGCTTAACGGAGACAGCCCGCTCTTTCTATTGACAACAATGCAGCAAACTGCTAAAATAGCAGTAACCTATTACTACTATACTTGCAAGGAGGGAATGCACCTGTGGTAGCGCATCTGCTGAAAGAATTCGACTGTGATACCCCGCACCGCGTTATGGCACTCTTTTGCAGCATCTTCATCCAGCAAAACCGGATGCAGACAGCCTGTGAGAAAATCCAGACGGGCATGTCCATGAAGCAATGGCTCATGCTGGCCATGCTGGAACAGTGTCCGGAGCCGAAGACCCTGAGTAACGTGGGGAAACTCATGGGCTGCTCCCGGCAGAATATTAAAAAGCTGGCAGCCGCCTTGGCGCAAAAGGGATATCTCACCATGACAGAGGGCGCTAACAACGCGGTCTGTCTGGAAGAAACTGAAAAAGTCGCCGCCTATTCTGCCCAGATGGACGACCGGCGGAGTCAGGTTATGCAGCTGCTGTTTGCGGATTTCAGCGAAGAGGAAATCTCCCGATTTTATTCTCTGCACAGGAAGCTTTATGCGGGAATCCAGCGAGTGGAAGAATATGCGAAAACAGTTGATAACGGAGGCAGCTTATGAAGTGTCTGGTTACATACGCGTCAAAATATGGCAGCACGAAGAAATATGCCCAGTGGATTGCGGAGGGTCTGGCCTGCGACATCAGAGACAGCAAGGATGTGAACAGAAAGCTTTTGGAACAATATGATGTCATCATCCACGGCGGCGGACTGTACGCCGGAGGTCTCAGCGGCATCCACACCATCGTCAAAAACTTTGACGCCATTTCCGACAAAGAAATCGTCCTGTTCTCCTGCGGACTGGCGGACCCCAAGGATCCTGAAAATGTGGCGCATATCGAAGCTGGATTGGCAAAGGTACTGAAACAGGAAATGTCCGGGAAGATCAAGCAGTTCCATCTGCGGGGTGGCATCAACTACGCTGCATTGAGCCTGCCCCACAAAGCCATGATGGCCATGCTCCGAAAGACCATGCTAAAAAAAGGCTACGACAACCTCCGCTCAGAAGACCAGCTGATGCTGGATACCTACGGTAAGGCGATTGATTTTTCTGACAGGGACACGATTTTGCCCTTACTCGACTATGTCGGATCCCTCAGCAAATAAACCAGCGGGGGCTGGCTCAAAACTCCCTCCATACAATAGTTTCTATCGCTTAAATTCCGATCAATCTCATCGTTGAGAATGGTCGGAACTTTTGCATATCATAAAATGAAGATTCTTTCTCGGATTTCTATTTTAAGGCAACCCCATTTTTTATGACCCGTCTCTTTCATCGCTTGCTATTATAATGGTGGGAATGGACGGCCAGCAGATGCCGTCTTTGTTGGCTCGTTTTGCAAGGTATCTGTACACGGAAATCGCTCTGTGGGGCAGATCCATCCGGTATCGTTCTGTAAAATTTCGCCTCCTGTTCAGGTGGGTCTGCACTGCACCACCTGTTCACTTCCTCCCCGCATTGCCACAGGAACGTCGTCAGGTCCGTCCGTCTGTCCTGCTTCTGTTGTTCGTCTGTAAGGGTACATAGCTTCCCATATTACCTTCTGTTCAAAATATGTCGTTCAATTCTTTACCATGCTCCTTAAAACATATTGACTTTTTTGAATTTATTGCATATACTACAAACATATCGAAATTCTTGAATGTGTGGTGAGAAGATGACATTGTCAAATAAAGAAACCGCCAGAGTGTTTAAGGCCTTCTGCGATGAAAACCGGCTGCAAATTCTGGAATTGCTCTGCGGCGGTGAAAAATGTGCCTGCAAACTCCTGGAGGAGCTGAACATCAGTCAGTCTACTTTGTCCCACCACATGAAGATTCTGTGCGATTCCGGAATCGTGGCTGGCCGCAAGGAAGGCACATGGATGCACTATAGCATCTCCTCTGAGGGGGCGCAGGTTGCCAAAGATTTACTGACGGATTTAACAACTGTGAAGTTCAGCGGTGAAAGCAAGTCGTGCTGTTAAGCATAAAGCCATGTGTGCAGCACGGCTTTAAAACCGCGCCAAATATTGAAACATTTCAATTTAACGATATGAACTGTGAAGGACCGGTTGGCCTGTGACCACCCTGAGCCTGCCGTCCATCATCATGCTGCGCAAGGCGGTAAAACCCAGACTGCTGGGCCTATTCATTGCGATCTGTACCATTGGCATTGTTATCGTCGGATATTTCTTTAATGCAATTCAATACCTGATTATCTAAAAGGGAGGAAAGAAAGATGGCTGGAAAGTGGTATCCTGTGATCGATATTCTGACTTGTGTGGAGTGTGGAAGCTGCATCGGTAAGTGCTCCCACGGCGTCTTTGACAAAGGGAGAGCCCCCGTCCCCGTGGTAGTAAACCCCCATGGCTGTGTCGACCACTGCCATGGCTGCGGCAATCTGTGCCCTCAGGGAGCAATCACCTATGTGGGGGAAGACACGGGCTGGACGCCTCCGGCGCTGGAGGGAAAGCCAGGTGCGGAATCCGACTGCTGCTGCGGCTGCTCCACAGTCGCGCCTGCCAGCAGAAAGAAATTGTTGATTGAGTACTTATATCTTGACCTGAACACCTGCGACCGGTGCATTGGCACCGACACTGTTCTGGACGAAGTTGTTGCGGTTCTTCGCCCTGCGCTGGAATTGGCGGGGTATCAGGTGGACTATCAAAAGCGGGAAATGACAACGCCGCAGCTTGCCGAACAGTATCATTTTCTCTCCTCGCCCACGATCCTGGTCAACGGGCAGGACATTTTTGGCACCGTGCAGGAATCCAACTGCGGCTGCTGCGGCGAGATTGCCGGTGTGGATGTGGATTGCCGGGTGTTTGCGTATGAGGGCAAGACCTACGAGGTTCCCACAAAGGAGATGCTGGCAAATGCCATCTTCAAAAGCCTGAACGCACAGCCGGTCTGCTCCTGCGGTGCTTATGAGCTTCCTGAAAATCTAAAGCGGTTTTATGAAGGAAAGGCGAGAAAAGCCGAAAGTACCGCTCCCTGCAGGTGTGGCTGCTCTTGCTGCGAATAAAGCCAATAGAAAATAAAACCTATTCTTTTATAAATCATCAACTTAGGAGGATAAATTTCATGAGTCTGTTCGGTTTCGGTAAGAAAACGGAAGAAAAAAGGCAGGTCCCCACTTGTTGCTGTGGTTCCGATGTAAAATGGAAGGAGACTTCCACCTGCTGCTCTGCTAAGGCGGGGGATACCGGTTGCTGTGGCGCCTCTGAAGGCGGTGTTTGCTGCATCAAAGTCCTGGGCGCGGGATGCCAGTCCTGCCATGACCAGTATGAGTATGTAAAGGCCGCGGTCAGAGCGTTGGGGCTGTCTGTGGAAGTCGCGTATATTACCGACATGGAAAAGGTCATAGCTTACGGCGTGATGTCCATGCCTGCTATCGTGGTCAATGATCAGGTTGTCTCTATGGGCAAGGTTCTGAAGGCCGCTGATGTGGAGAAGCTGCTCCACAAGCTGGGGTGAGTGTATGCAAAAGGTAGCATTTATCTGTGTCCACAATTCCTGCCGCAGCCAGATCGCGGAGGCCCTGGGGCGGCATCTGGCAGGGGATGTGTTTGAAAGCTACTCCGCCGGAACGGAAACGAAGCCTCAAATCAATCAGGACGCGGTTCGCCTGATGAAGCAGGTGCACCACATCGACATGGAAGCGGAGGGCCAGCACAGCAAGCCTCTGTCCGACCTGCCAACCGTGGACGTGGTCATCACCATGGGCTGTAATGTCCAGTGTCCCTTCCTGCCCTGCAAATGGCGTGAGGATTGGGGCTTGGATGACCCCACCGGAAAGCCGGATGAAGAATTCTTGCAAACCATCCGGCTCATTGAGGAAAAGATACTCAACCTGAAGGGAAGGTTAAGTTGAAAAAACATATCTCAGCATTGTTAAGGAGGATAAGCGGCATGAAACAAGACAACAATCCGGGTATCAGCTTTTTTCAGCGATACCTGACAATCTGGGTCATTCTCTGCATGATTCTTGGGATTCTGATCGGAAAATACCTGCCGGGGATTCCCGCGTTTTTGAACCGGTTTGAGTATGCCAGAGTGTCCATTCCCATGGCGATTCTGATTTGGCTGATGATCTACCCCATGATGATGAAGGTGGATTTCCAGAGCATCAAGAATGTTGGCAGGAATCCCAAGGGGCTGTTTGTGACCTGGATCACCAACTGGCTTATCAAGCCCTTTTCCATGTACGCCATTGCCAGCCTGTTCTT
>JBJDYI010000289.1:0-4987 GCA_051867165.1 Faecousia sp.
TGGAAGACCTGGGCCATGCACGATGTGTCCGTGGCGGCCTACCATGCCAGTCGAAAAGAATACATGGACACGGAGAAGCGATGGCAGCGTCTGCTGGATCATCTGGAGGGTAAAGAACTGACCTCGGCAGGTCACCTCTCCGCAAGGGAGTTCACCTTCGGGGATGAGATCATTGAGCATGATGAGAAACTCAATTTTTATGTGCAGGCTGAGTTTGACGTGGACGCTGTCTTCGGAACTCATGTCCTGACAGACGAGAACGACGACTGGCTCAACATCTACGCCAACTATGACACACAGGAGGATCGGGTGTGCGACACGCTGGATGTGACGCTCTGCAAGGGCGACGGGTCCGAGGAGTATTTCAGCTACCCGCTCAACGCCGCGGAGAAGGACGTCCTGCTGCGCAAGATGGAGGAGTACTGTCAAAAGCAGACCGGCATGAGCCTGTGTGATTACAGCAGGCAGCTCCGTGAGGAACAGGAGCAGGAACAGGGCTTCGAGCCGAAGATGAAAATGTGAGCCGCGCGAATCAGCAAGCCGGAAACCTCCGCTGACTCCCAAGGCACAGCGTCCAGGCTGCGCGGTCCTGCGGGACCGCGGCGCCGTCAAACTGCGTCCACCCGCCCCGGCGGGCAGCCGCAGTTCGCCGGCTTTCTATCTGACACTGCGGGTACTGGCGGAGCGGCAGGAACAGAGTCCTCCCCTGGCCCCCGCTGTTTGCCCCTGTGAGCCGCTGTGTGCGATTTTAGGGGAAGGCGGCGGGAAAGTACCCCCTGGCTCCGTTTCCGGCGAACGTGAGGCGCTTGTGCGAAAGTGCGAGCGCCCCGTTTCGGAGGGGAATCGGCGGGTGTTTGCCCGTTCGATTTTAGCACAAGATAAAGAGAGGTGGTCGCACGCGACCACCTCTCAGCCACAAAGCCCCGCAGTGCGGGGCTTTTTCACGGTTTGGACAAGGTACACCTTTTCAGCCGGTTTCCCGGTCTCAGGTACACCTTGGCCGCAAAAACGCAGGCGTGACAAGGGGTTGCGCCGTTTCAGAGAGGAGAGCCTCACTTTGAAAGAAAACCAAGAAAAACGGAGCGAGCGCACCGTGGTATGGCTGGATTCCAGACTCATCCCCCGCATGGACAGCTGGTTGGAAGCGGACAACTGCAAAAACCGCAGCGAGTTCATCAACAAGGCGCTGCGGTTCTACATGGGCTATCTCGGCAGCGAGGACAACACGGCGTATCTCTCCCGTGCGCTGCTGACAGCCATTCAGGGGACGATGGACGATAACGCCAACCGCCTCCGCTCCCTCATTTTCAAGTGGTGCGTGGAGCTGAACATGATGAGCCACACCATCGCCGCGCACTTCCGCACAGACGAGATCTACACGCGGGAGCTGCGTGCCTTCGCCGTGGACGAGGTGAAACGCACCAACGGGCAGGTGGACTTCGAGGACGCCGTGCGGCGTCAGCGGCGCATCGAGCCGGATGACCAATGGCAAGGATCGTTCTGATTTCCCCCTACCTCAAGGGCGGCCAGAACGCGGCGAAGCTGGCGCAGCGCACCCGCTACTTCGCCACCCGCCCCGGCGTGGAGCTGCTGGCCGATGAGCACAGCACACTGCCCGCGACAAAAAAACAGTGCTCGTTCATCAACCGGCTGGTGAAGTCGTTCCCAACGAGCAAGGAGCTCATCGAGTATGAGGACTACCTTGCGAACCCCACGCAGGGCAACGCCTCGGCGTTTATCCAACAGACCTGGGAGGACTACGTTGAGGCCCTGGATCAGAAAGAAAATTTTATTGACTACATCTCCCACCGCCCCGGTGTTCAGAAGGACGGTGAGCATGGCCTGTGGGACGCGAACGGAAAGGTGCAGAATCTCTCGCAGGTGGTGCGGGAGGTGGCGGAGCACACCGGCAACGTGTGGACGCCGGTGGTGGCGCTGCGCCGTCAGGACGCGGAGCGGCTGGGCTATGACAACGCCAAAAACTGGCGCGCTCTGATTAATGCCTCCATCTGCGAGATCGCCGCAGCGTATAAGATCCAGCCGGATCACCTGCGCTGGTACGCTGCCTTCCATCAAAAGCCCCAGCAGATGCACATCCACATGATCATCTTCTCCACAGATCCCAAGGAGGGCTATCTCACCAAGGATGGCATCCGGCAGGTCAAGTCCGCCTTCACCCGGAGGATCTATCAGGCGGACCGGATGCACGTCTACCAGCAGAAGGATCAGTCGAGGGATGCGCTCCAGCGGGAAGCGCGCAGAGCCATGGCGGAGTGCATTGTTCAGTTGAAGTGCGGCACGATCCGCGACCCAAAGCTGGAGCAGCTCATCACGGAGCTGGCGGACCGGCTGCAGGAGACCCGCGGCAGGAAGGTCTACGGATACCTGCCGCCGCGGACGAAAGCGATCGTGGACGCCATCGTGGAGGAGCTGGCAAAGGATCATCAGGTGTCCGCTGCCTATGAGGTGTGGCAGAGGCTGTATGAGCAGATTTGCCTGGACTACAACGAGCAGCTCCCAAAGCGCCTGCCGCTCTCTCAGCAGAAGGAGTTCAAGACCGTCCGAAACATGGTCATTCAGGAAACGCTCCAATGGATGGTGGAGCGGCAGCGGTATGCCGAGGCCCTGGCTGGGAACCCTGCCGCGGCGGAAACGCCAGAACGATCTGCACCCACAGAAAATCGATCCACAGCGTTTTCTGAGCCAGAGAATCCAGGGACTCCACCTGCGCCTGAAAATGCCGACACATCCGCAGACACTTCCCGGCCGGACAGTACGGACCTGCCGCCATCCGAAGGAGAGCGACCGGTATATGCACCACCTCAGTCTGACGTTCAGAGCAGAGCCGCGGCATCGACCTACGATCCCCCCACAGTCGGCGAGGCGGTCGTTCGGATGCTGCACCACATGAGCAGGATCTTTGAGGACAACAGCAGGACGGACCGCATCCACCGCGGGTTACAGATCGACCGCAAGCGCCGGCAGGAGCTTCAGCGTAAGCGGCTGGCCATGGGTCATAAGGCGGACGATCATGAGGAGCAGAGTCTTAGCAGTCTGTAGTAAAATCAGGTTGATGCAGAAAACGAAAAAAGTGCATCCGGCGTTGACAATCTGTTTGTCCAGATGAAAACCGCAGCCAAACTGAAAGATAGTCCTGCTCTTGCTGGCAGACTGTTTTTTCTGGACAATGTGTGGGGAAATGAGTATACTAATCTCATAAGATAAATGGGCCGGTACTGTGTGCCAATGTTTTGTGGAGGTGACCTAGTATGCCAAATAGTATCCCCGATGATAGAATTGTAGTGCAAAATGCAAGACGTGCGGTTGCGGCGGAACTGAGGAAAAAAAAGATTCTGGAACAGCCAATTGCCAAGTATGATCCGAAAACAGGAAAAGTGTTTATGGAACACAGCGATGGCACGAAAGTAGAGGTCGGCGAAACCAGAAGGGGACGGTACAGTGAGAGAAGGAGATAAAAAGCCTGAAGTCGTTGTGTTTGCAGGGCCTAATGGTTCTGGGAAAAGTACAATCACAAATCTTCTCCGCCCAGTGAATATGCCCTATATCAATGCTGATGAGATTCAACAGGCGCTGGGCTGTGACAACATGAAGGCTGCGAAGATAGCTGAAGAGCGTCGGGAAGCATGCCTCAAAGAACATCGGGATTTTTGCTTTGAAACAGTCCTTTCTACGAATCGAAATCTGAACCTGCTTAAGCGGGCTTCTCAAGACGGCTTTTTTATTCGTTGCTACTATGTCCTAACAGCAGATCCTCAGATAAATGTAGCTCGTGTCGCATCGAGAGTATCTGCCGGTGGCCATGACGTGCCGATAGATAAAATCATCTCTCGTTACGACCGGGCTTTGGATCTGGTTAAAGAATTGGTCCCAGTCTGTGATGTTTGCCATATCTACGATAATTCAATGCATACGCCCTACCGCATCTTCAAAAAGCGAAAGGATCAGTGCTGGTATTGTTCGGAACCTGGCTTGTGGTTGAAGGATGATATCGTTGCACTGACAGGAATCAAATCTGTTGTGCGTGGCGCACTGAATTTGAAAACTTAAATCATTTATAACAACTGCTTGCACCAGCTTCTCTCTATGGGGAGGCTGGTGCTTTTTGAGGTTCGTACCCAATTGGGGACGAACCTCTTTTTGTTTGTGAGGAAAATAAGATGAGCAATTATATTTATTTCACACCGGAGGAAAAGGCCCGCGCTCAAAACACGGATCTCGTGTCATTGCTCCGGGCCAAAGGCGAGCGCCCTATTCGCTCTGGCAGGGAGTATCGTACCTCCAATGATCCCAGCGTCACGGTGCGGGGAAACAAGTGGTATGACCACTCCGAGCGGGTAGGCGGCTATGCCGTCAGCTTCGTCCAGCGCTATTACCGCCTCTCTTACCAGGAGGCGGTTTTACTTTTGCTGGGCAGAAAAGATGGCAAACGGTATGAGCAGGCACAGCCTGCCCCGACAGAGCCGAAGCCTTTCGCTCTGCCGGACCCCTACGACAATATGCGCCGCGTCTATGCCTACCTCATGCGCCAGCGGCACATTGACCGGGAAGTGATTACCGGCTTTGTGCGTGAGAAGCTGCTGTATGAGGACGTCCATCACAACTGCGTTTTCGTAGGTCTGGATGGCAGCGGCGAAGCAAAGCACGCACACATCCGCAGTACCAACAGCCAGGGCAAGACCTTCCGTATCAACATCGAAGGCAGTGAGAGCATCCACAGCTTCCATAAAAACGGCACGGACAAATCTCTCTATGTATTCGAGGCGCCCATCGACCTGCTCTCCCACATCACCCTCTATCCCTACGGTTGGTTAGAGCACAGCTATGTGGCCTGCTGCGGCACATCCATCCAGCCGGTGCTGGAGCGGTTGCGGCAGAATCCGAAGCTGGACACGGTGTACCTCTGCCTCGACAACGACGATGCGGGCAACGAAGCCTGTGACCGCATGAGGGACGCACTGGAGGATAT
>JBJDYI010000290.1:0-4950 GCA_051867165.1 Faecousia sp.
TGGAGATAAATTCTGAAGCGTTCCCCACTGTCTGCTCCCGCAGGAAATCTTCGTACTCATGGCTTCCCTTTATTTCTGGGAAATCCCGCAGTATTCTCTCTATGAGAGCCTGCTGCTTTTTTGTTGCTGGGGCATGGCGGTGGCTGTCATCGATCTTTTCCACCCCCTCACGGGTGGCGATATACCTGGCATAACCACCCATAGATTTGCCGCCGCTTCCGGGTTTCAGGTACTTGAATTTCGTCACCAGTCTCGGCATTCAGCTACCGTTTCTGGAAGTCAAAGGCATCCTCAAAGGCATAGCTTCCGTTGGTACGCTTCACCTGTGCGACACAGGTGCCCCGGAGCTTTTCCAATTGCTCCCGGCTGATATTGCAGGTGGCTGCTACCACGTTCATGGTAATCGCCTGCTCCACCGCCAGCTTGAACAGGATGCGGCTGATTTTATTCGTGCCATCCGCCATGATACCTTTCAGGGTGGACGTGATTACTCTGGGGAAATAGTCCTGAGACTTCTGCGCGTAAAGGTACCCAGCATAGAACTGAATAGCCTTTTCAATAAACTCACTCCGGCTCCCACAATTATCCTTTGCGTACAGATCATCCGCCATTTCCAGCACGGACGGTTTCAGCCATAGCTGGAAACGGCGCTTTACCTCCTTATCAGGCAGTCCTTCCATATTATCGATCATGTATCCTCCAAACCCCATAGGTGCCGGTCTTATCACGGGAAAACCCGTTGTCTCCCTAGCAGATTTCCCTTTACCGGCACCGCAACCCGGCACCTGGTCTCCAAAAGCGGCACCTATGGTAATACCTTCATTTTGTTTGGGAACTTCCGGCTTTCTTCCGTAACTTCCCGTAAAAGGCGGCGGGCATTGCCCGCCGCTGTGAATTGGAACGGTGCCGCAGCACCGTTCCTTTCTCCTGCTTGAAAATCGACCCTCGGGTTTTACCGGCTCCGGCGCAGGAAGCCTGCCACAGCCGCGCCGACAACTGCCAGAGAAGCCAGCGCAATCATCAGCTTCTTTTTCAAAGCTCTCACCTCCAATCCAAAAAATCAATCCCCTGCTTGGGCACTTATTTTCGCTTTCCGTTGCTGCCGTCCAGCTTGGGGAAACGGCATTCCGTATAGCTCAGACCATATTTCTCTACTGCCCGATTCAGCACTTGGAACATCTCTCGTTCCAGATTCCAGGCATCGTAGCGCACCGGGTCGGGCAGATTCTCATAGCAGATCCACTCCGGGCTGAAGGGCGTGTCCTTCACCATCAGGTCGTATCCGAGACTGTATTTGCCATTGTCCCAGTACACCACCGCTTCCAGACGCACAGCGCCTGCCGTGAGAATCGCCACCACACGAAAATGGTTGCTCCCTTCCAGCCGTTCCAGCATCCGGGCCAGATTCTTCGCGGAGAACCGCTGCTCAAACCGGTAGCCCGTACCCAACTCCTTTTTCAGACGTTTTTGCTTTGACAAACTGATTCCTCCTAGAAAAAACGCATACCCTCCATTCTGTGCTGCGCCAGATCCATGCTGTCGCTCACCGCCTGATCCAGCACAGCCGTATCCAGTCCGCAGTCTGCATAGCCCTGACTCACGATGTCATAGTAGCTTTTGCTGGGGTTCCCGAAATCCATTCGGGGATCCATGATATAGACCATACCATTCAGGGTTCTGCCATCGTCCATCTTCACAGGAATCTGTTCCTTGTTGTAATAGCAGTAGCCCTTCGGGTTATACCCCTCGTACAAATCCAAACGGGATTCATCCCGTTTCTGAATTTTCCAAACACCGACGGGTACGGATGACCCATCCTTGGGCGCAATAGTGCCATGGGCACCGTGAAGGGAACCTTTGAACTGCAGTTCATAATTCTCCACCACACCCGTTCCCACAAATTCAGATTCCGGGCAGCGTCCCCGCATTTGGTTCTTATTCAGATTGCTGCCATAGGCAACGTATAACTTTGCCATGATTCCTCCTAACATTGTTCTTCCATAGAAAAAGCAGGAGCATCCTCCTGCTGATGATGTACCTCCTGCACACCCTCAGGCTGGACAGCAGAGGACTGCGCCTGCTCTAACCTCTGCTGCATCTGCCGCTCCCGCTGGCGGATTGCCTGCGCCGGATCCTTCCACGCGATATTGCCGTCCAGATTCTTCAGTAGATGCTGGCGGGCGGTTTTGAACTCATCGCCAATCAGGCCGAGCCGCAGAAGCCAGGTGCGGAAGGTGTACTTTTCGTTCTCGGACTGGGTTCTGGTGCGCATGGCCCGCTGCTGGATCAGCGCCTGATGGGAGATCGCCAGACACAGCTGAATGTAGCTTTTGACCTCCCCGGCGTGGAGGGTGGAATTGAACATACGAAATTCAATGGTTCCCTTACTGAACACACTGTGCAGGTTCAGGGCGTGATACCGGGTGCTGTCATAGTGAACGCCCCGCCGGGAAGAGCCGTTGTACCACAGGGTTTCAAACTCGGACATGGACTTGGGACGTTTCAGATTCACATCCTCCAGAAACCGTAGGTCTGCCTTCTGACAGTAATACTCCCGGTCAATCTGCACCCGCAGGGTCTTGTACAGCAAATCCTCCTTGGATGCCATGATGTTGACGATGTTCCGCAGAGTCTTGGGATCGTGCCGGGAAGCGTCCACGTGGATGTGGATGCCGCAGCTGTCGTTCACCTTCGCCCCACCCCGGCGCAACTCCCGTACCAACTGCTGTATCGTTTCGATGTCCTCATATTTGCAGATGGGCGAAACCACCTCCACCGCGTACAGGCGGCTGGCAGTGCGTTCTCCCCGGGACTGGCACTGAATGCTGGCATCGCTGACCACCTTCCACTTGCGTCCGGTATCGTCCTCCACCGTATAGGTGTCATAGGTGCCACCGACATGAACTGCAGAGGTGCCAAAGTGCCCCGATATGATTTTTGCCGCCGCGCTCCGGGTAATCCCTGTCATTTCGATCTCGATGCCGAAGTTCTGATCCCGCAAACACCATCACCACCTGACCTCAGAGCGGAAGGGGCTGAGACAGCCGGATTTTTCTTCGCATGCGTGTGTTTTCACGGCGTATCTCCTCCGGGATGGGCAGGGACTTCACCCGCATCCTTTGGTTCAAACTCCCGCGCATCCTGCGTGGATTCCCGTCCCATGCGATACCGCCAGAGCGGACATTTCCTGCATTCGCAAAGACGAACTTCCAACGCGCTCCCGCAGCAGCAATCCAAACACTTCAGCCGGATTGCTTTTCCCCGTGTGATTCGTTCCTCCAAGCTCAGCCTCCGTCAGCAGCGGCAGCAGTATCCCGCAGCTTTTTCTTGGGCTTCTGGCTCTCCACCTTCATGTCCACAAAAGCACGGACGTTGGCGGGGACGATTTTCTGATACATCGCCTCCGCAGCCTGCGCCAGCTCCTCCTCAACAGAAGCGCCCCGCTGCTCCGCGTACATCCGCAGCGCCAGCAGCTTTTCTTCCTCATAACTGACCATGATGCATTTTTTCATTGTGATGACCTCCTATTTTGAAATAAAAAGATCGCCGGAGGCATGTTACCCCCGGCGGTATGGGTGTAGGTTACTCAGCGGTGGTGTCCGCTGCTTCGTAGGCGTCCAGCGCCTGCTCGAGAAGGGAGACGATGAACTCCCGCTGACTGACCTTCTTTCCGGTGCGCTCCTTTTCCGCTGCCAGATAGTTCTTGATCCGCAGATCCAGCGCCTCGGGAATCTGGAACGCAAGGGTTTTGGTTGCTGCCATAGCTACTTTTCCTCCTTCAAAATGTTCTTTGAGAATTTGGGTGACGTACTCGCTGAGGGATTGCCCCAGAGATTCCCTTTCTTCCCTTACTTTGTCGTGGAGGGAGATAGGAATCTGGGCGCAGAGGTTTCTGGTTGCTTCCATGGGTCTTACTCCTTTCCTGATTTGCAAGCCAAGCATACTGTAAGAAACTCAGAATAGCTATTCACAGAAAGCAACAAAGAAGCATCCGGGAACCGAAGCACAAGCAATAAATCATCCCATCACCATTTCCGACCCGAAGCTCTGCTTCCAGTCCTGTTCCTTTTTCATGACTCCTTGGGTATACGCATCCTCCAGCTCGGTATCTTCCAGACTGAGGTTCTCCATACAGCAGTTGCGCAAATCTGTGCCACAGAGGACGCAGTCCTTCATGGTTGCCCCGGTCAGGTTGCTGTGGGCAAGATGGGCTTGGGTCAGCGTGCAGTTTTCAAACACAGCATCCCGAAAATCACATTCCTCTGCCGCGATTCCGTCCATCCTGCAATGGACAAACCGAGCACCGCAAAAGTCTGCGCCGCAAACACCGGCATTTCCAAAATCCACATCCTCCAGAACCGCGTCCCGGAAGCATGCGCCGTTGAACTGCATGTCCCCAAAGGACAGTCCCGCGATTCGGCAATGGAAGAAATCCGCCTGCTCTCCTCCTACCCCATAGCTCCACAGGGTATGCTTGGCATGAAGAATGGCAAGATCATCCGCTGTCAGGTTTTTCATCTCTCCATTCGCTTGCAGGTTCTGCCCCTGCATGGCAAGATAACTTCTGGCTCCCAGAAAGGGCGCGGTGTACCGGGCATAGCCATAGCCGCTGCTGTCCACCAGAACGCCATCCTCGGAGGATTCCCCCATGACCAGAACACACTGCCGGATGCCGTTGTGAAAGCCCATCTGCTCCGCGTTCTTTCGGAGGAAATCATATTCATACATCAGGTGCTTCTTGAAAAAGGCGTACTCCTTGTCCGGCAGGGAGATGACCTTGCGGACTTCGCAGGGTGCTTCCTCCATGGATAGCTGCTTGCCCCGAAAGGTAGCATTGATTCTCATGGGCTTTCCTCCTCCGTTTCCTCAATATAGTTGATGTAGGGAATCTTCATCCAGTGGGTCCAGCTGCGGGCAGCTACCCGGGTCTTCACGACACCATACCGGGTG
>JBJDYI010000291.1:0-4910 GCA_051867165.1 Faecousia sp.
GTTATTGAAGAAGAACCGGTAGGTGCCGCCGGGGCCGGAGCGGACGGTGGATTCCACACCCAACGGCAGCAGCTCCAGCAGCTCGATTCCCTGCTCCCGGTAGATCTCCAGCAGCAACGCCCGGTACATGGCCTTTTCTCCAATGGTACCCACATAGTAGACCTTGCCTTTGCCGTACTGGTTCCAGGAGATGGCGGGCACTCCAGCATAATACCGGTCGGCGTACTTAGCCCAGGACTTTGCTGTTTCCAGCTTCAGCAGGTCGCACCAGCCGGTGATCTGAAAACTGCCGCCGTAGGTGCTGCGGATCCGCTGCTTCGCCGGACCGATGGCGTCGTACTCTGTGACGCAGCAGCCGCAGAGCTTCCGCAGGGGGCCGGGCAGGCTCTGGCCCAGAATGCAGTTGCCGTGCTTGTCCTTCACGCCGCTGCGGTTGGTGATGACCACGGTGCCCCCTCTGGCGGCGAAGTCCTCCAGCTGGGCCACCACGCCCTCGTCCGTGATAAAGTGGGTCGGCACCAGCACCACCCGGTAGCCCTCCAGGCTGTGGCCCTCCGGCAGAATATCCAGGTTTACCCCCAGATTCATACTGGCCTCATGAAACAGCCGCAGCTGGGTCCAGTAGGCAAAGCCCTCGGACTGGATCTGGTTTTTCAGACTGAACTCCTGGTCCGCAGAATACAGCATAGCCACTCGGCTGTGCAGGGTCGTCTCGCTGAGCTGAGGATGCTTCTCCAGACGGCGGCACAGCCCTTCCAGCTCCGCCAGACGGCGGTTGGGCACATTGCTGTGGTCCAGAATGCCGTGGCAGAACATCTCCGCCCCGGAAACCGAGGTCCGCCAGCGGAAAAAGCTCAATAGATCCGCTCCGTGGGCCACCGCCTGCAAAGCGTAGCCTTCCAGCATCCCCGGCTCCATGGCGGGGGATATGGGACCCCAGCAGCCCATGGGACCGCCCAGCTGCTCCAAGATCCAGAAATTCTTCTGCTTGAAGCTTCGGATGAAGTCCAGGGCAAAGGCGTTGGAGTACAGTTTTTCCGGGTCCTCCGGCAGGACAATCTTGGGATAATTGTCATAAGCCGCCACATCCAGCTGGGCAAACTCCTGATGGAAGTCCGGCAGGTTGGCGCAGAAGCAGCTGTTGGTGGTGATCACCGCTTTGGGGTCGTATTTGCGGATAATCTCGCTCTGAAACCGGACGTAATCCGTGGTGCAGGAGGCGGCGAAGCGCTCGTAGTCCAGCAAGAGGGCGGGATTGTACCAGTTGGTGCTGCAGTTTGGGCCCAGCAGCGGGGTGATCTGCTCCCAGGCGCTGACCTGGCCGCTCCATACATCCGTGCCCCAGGCCTGATTCAGGGCTTCCAAACTGCCGTACTTCTCCTTCAGAAAGCTCCGGAAGCTCTGGGTGCAGGCGGGGCAGGTACAGTGGTTGCTTTCCAGCTCGTTGTCCAGCTGCCAGGCGAAGATCTCCGGCTTTCCGGCGTAGCGCTTTGCCAGTTCCTCCACGATCCTTCCCGCATAGCGGCGAAAGGTGGGGCTGACCATGCAGCGGTGGCCCCGGATGCCCAGACTGGTGGGCTGGCCGTTTCGCTCCCACTGGACGGTGTCCGGATAATTGGTATACAGCCACAAGGGTGCGCAGTTGGTGGGGGTACCCAGGATCACCTGCATACCGTGCCGGGCGATCAGGGCAATGGCCTCGTCCAGCCAGGAGAAATCGAATTTCCCCTCCTCCGGCTCCATCCGGCTCCATGCAAATTCCGCAATACGAACGGTGTGAACCCCCAAAGCCGCCATTGCGGCTAAGTCCGCCTCCCAGAGGCTTCGATCCCAGTGCTCGGGGTAATAGTCAATGCCAATTTTAATCATAGCATTTCTCCTGGCTTTCAGGCAGGACGGATACCGCCCTGCCCAGAGTTTTTCATAAGGAAGGGATAATCTGATGAAAGCGGCCAGCGCTGAGGCTCACCGCCCCAAGTAATGGATTCAGAGTTTCCCGTAGGTTTACTGCTTTTCAAATACGGGCATATAGGAGATGGGCGCATCCACGGTAACCGTCTGGTTTCCGACAAACACCTGTCCCGTAGAGGTGAGCTTCCAGCTGCCCTCAGGAAGGTACACGCTGCGTCGGAACTCGTTCAGGTGAAGGATTGGAGCCACCAGATACTGACTGCCGAACATATACTGATCCTGAAGTTCCCAGCACTTCTCATCCTCCGGGAACTCGTAGAACATAGCCCGCAGCAGCGGAGAACCGTTTTCGTGGGCTTCCCTGAACAGGGAGTGAATGTAGTCGTGCATAGCGATGCGCACATCGTAGTAAGACCGCATAATGGCGTAGTTCTCCTGACCATAGCTCCACAGCTCGTTGTCCTGACCGGTGTGGAGATATCCGCCACCCCAGTCCCGGTCATCCAGTGCCGGAATGTTGTAGGGGCCCCGGTCGCCATGCATCCGCAGCACGGGTGAGTACACCGCAAACTGATACCAGCGGATGAGCAACTGTTGGAAATCCGGATCACTTACATCGTCGGTCATAAAGCCACCGATGTCTGTTGTCCACCAGGGAATGCCAGCAAGGCCCATGTTCAGGCCGCACTGGATCTGGTCAGCAAAAGCCTCAAAGGTACTGGGCACATCTCCCGACCAGATCAGGTTGCCATACTTCTGGGAGCCTGCCCAAGCGCAGCGGAGCAGATTCACTACAGGCTCCTTCTGGAGCTTCACCATTTCGTCGTAGAACGCACGGCTGAACATCTGGGGATAGAGGTTGCTCACCGACAGCGCTGAGCCCTCATAGTAGCGGTAGTGGTCAAAATCGTAAACACCCAGGTCAGGCTCGGAGTTGTCCAGCCAGAAAGCATCGATGCCCAGATCGTAGTAGTTCTTTTTACACACTTCCCAGACATATTTCCGGGCCTCGGGATTGAAGGCATCGATTTCCACACAATCCCCCTGGTAGTCGTAGGTCTGGAGGGCACCCCGCTCGGTGCGCATAAGCAGTCCCCGTTCCAGCATGGGGCCAAAGTTCTCCGAGCGTCGATCAACCGAGGGCCATACGGAGACAATGACCTTAATTCCCATGGAATGAAGTTCCTCCACCATAGCCTTGGGATCTGGCCAGTAAGTCTTGTCAAACTTCCAGTCTCCCTGCACCGTCCAATGGAAGAAGTCAATGACGATTTGATCAATCTTGATGCCTTCCTTCTGGTACTGCCGCGCAACAGACAGTACCTCCTCCTGGGTACGGTAGCGGAGCTTACACTGCCACAGGCCCATCAGATTCTCCGGGAATTCCCCTGCACGGCCTGTGACGGCGGTGTAGTTTTCCAGAATCTGCTTGGGGGTGTCAGCGGCGGTGATCCAGTAGTCCATCTCCCTAGTGGATCTGGCGATCCACTCATAGTAGTTATAGCCAAAGGTCACACGACCCACTGCGGGGTTGTTCCACAGGAAGCCGTAGCCCAAAGAGGACAGGCAGAAGGGCACGGAAATCTGGGAGTTGCGCTGGGCTAGCTCCAACACACAGCCCTTAAGATCCATACAGTCCTGTTGGTACTGACCCATGCCGAAGAGTTTCTCACCCCGTCTGCTTTCAAATTTCACGTTCAGGGAATACTCGCTGCCACCCAGCACACCCTTCCATTCCCGGTTCACTACCTTTAAGCAGCGGCTTTCCCTGGAAATGGTGCCGTCATAGGAGCGGAAATATTCCCGCAGAAGCAGCTTGTCATCCCGGTAGAATGACAGGATACCCGCATGGTTGACAGTGGCTTTCATCCGACCGTTTATGATTGTAGCCTGCTCTCGCTTGTCGATGGTGCCGTCTCCTGCCCAGTGATCCACTTCCTCAATGGTGATGTGGGCATTCTGCTCCAGGGGGGGCTCTGTCAGCGCCCACAGCTTTCCGGTGAAAGCGGGAAGCATCGTGGCGCGAACACGAAGGGAATTCTTCCCCCAGGGTTCAACGCGAAGGGTCTCCCCCTGATTGCGGCACAGCAGTACATTTCCGTTTGCAATGAACTTCATGGTATCTCCTCATTTTTCGTGTTTTTGGTATAGTAACCGATATAAAAACCGCTTTTGCGGGGTTACGTTCATGGGAAGGCTCTGAATCAACCGGCAAGGGCTAAGGGTAGGCAGTTTTTGCCCAGCCGATAGCTTCAGAAGCGGTGGCATCCGGTTATTCTCCGCCCCAGTCCCGGTCGGTGATACGGAAGCCGTCGTGGGCGGTGCTGTCCCCATCCAGTTTGTGGAAGATGGGCATTGTAATCTGACTGATGGTATAGATTGCGAGAATCGGTGCGCAGAAGATGCCAATGTACATCATCAGCGCGTTCAGGGAAAACAGGAAGCCCTGCACCAGCAGGATTCCAATCAAACTCAGAGTCCGCAGGAAAAACCGAACACAGATTCTTCTGGAATTCACTAGCGCCACGGAGAGCTTATTCTCATACCGCGCTTCCAGAGGAAAGATATACAGGTAATGTATTACCAGCAGGAATACGGCGGCGATAGCCAGAATTAGGAAGCCAGTGGGATTGCCCTCCAGTTTCTCGAACATCTGCCAGTCCAGCCACACGCCGTAGATGACCGCGCCCGCAAGCAGGGTCAATGGTATGCCGTGTTTCAGATTCTTGAGATACGCCGACCAGAACTGCCGGGTCATACTCATGTCCTCGGCGTCCTCGGTCATTTTTAACGTCACCGTGAAGGCAGCAATGGTGGAGGTTCCTATGGTGATCACCGGAAGGCATCCCACAATCCAGTAAAAATTCAGGATCAGCAGGTTGGCGATCTTGATGCCAACAGTCACAAAGGGGGAATCCATTCGAAATTTCATCGTAACCTCCTACGCATTGCCTTGTCCCAGGGGATTGCTCCCCTGGGACAGGCAGTGGATTTCATAC
>JBJDYI010000292.1:0-4880 GCA_051867165.1 Faecousia sp.
GAAGGGAAACGATTCTTTTTTTCATATTCCTTACCTCCCGGAAAGTTGCATTGTTTCGCTCCAGAGAATATCGCTGGGAGCGGGCGCGCTGCTCAGATAGAGAAACGCAAGATTCTCCGCCAATACTGCCTGCATCTCCTGCCACACAAGTTCGGCATCCTTCCCACTCAGATGGTCAAAGGCTGCGTTGAGGATCAGGATCGGTGGAGCCATAACCCTTACCCGAAGCACCCCGGCAAGGGCAAGGGTGCGCTGACTGCACCGCCCAGCAGGATTGTATAGGTCATGGAGTGGCAGATAGCCAAAGGCGTTTTTTCGGATACGGATTCGGATTTCCTCTTGAGAGAATCCTGCCAATACCATAGGCAGCCGCACCTGTTCCAAAAGGGTCAGCTCCGGCAGGAAGCCGCTGCCCCTGGGAACGGCCCCGATATGGTCCCGGCGAAAGGCTGCCCGTTCCGTTTCTGGCATGGTATAGGGATTCTGCCCCAGGACGGTAACCGTACCCTCATCCGGCTTTTTAAGCCCGGTGAGCATTTCAAACATGGTGTTGCAGGCTTTTTCGCTGCCCTGCAAATAGCAGCGTTCCCCAGGGGCGAGGGTCAGAGAAACCGGCCCCGCCTCCGGGTGATAGCTGCGGATATTTCCCACAATGAGTATCTTTTCCATTTACCGCACCACCGTTAAGATTCCCGCATCCATTTCGCAGACGGTATCGCACAGTTCGTCGATGTCCACTTGGTTATGGCTGGCAAGGATCACCGTCTTGCCCTGATATCGGAGGTTTTTAATCAGTTCCCGGATATGCAGGACCCCGTTCTTGTCCAGGCCGTTGAGGGGTTCGTCCAGAATCAGGAGACTGGGATCTTCCATCAACGCCTGAGCCAAGCCCAAGCGCTGACGCATACCAAGGGAGTATTTTCCTACCGGTTTCTTCAAATTGGGGTCAAGCCCTACCAATTCAATGGTGTCCCGGATGGTGTGGTCATTGGCGATTTTTCGCAAGGACGCCAGCAGCTTGAGATTTTGGAATCCAGAAAGATGGGGAAGAAAACCCGGTGTTTCGATGATAATGCCGATGTCCTCCGGGAAATCTCTTTCCTTCCCTACTTCCATGTGATTTACATAAATCTTTCCTTCATCTGGGCGCAGGAAGCCGCAGATGCACTTCATAAGAACGGTCTTACCGGAG
This sequence comes from Faecousia sp., assembly GCA_051867165.1. Lineage (GTDB taxonomy): Bacteria > Bacillota > Clostridia > Oscillospirales > Oscillospiraceae > Faecousia. Next base: position 1,193 of record JBJDYI010000292.1, read on the forward strand.
CCATTGTTGCCCACAATCCCGTGGATCTTCCCCTTTTCAAAAGTGTGGGAGACGTTTTTCAGCACCTTATCCTCACCGAAGGACTTGCTGACATTCAGAACTTCTATGCAGTTGTCCACGTTATCCCTCCGTTCCTGTGAAGGTAAATTGATACCGTTTGGCTGCTTGAATGGCAGCGATATAGAGAACAGCTACCAGGGCGAAGAAAATGAGGTAGGATTGCCAGAGCCGGGGCAGCTTGTCATAGCCGAAGTTGTGCATATGGTAGGTAGCCTGGTTCAGGGGCGACACCCAGCCGATGATGACGTTGGCAATGTAGTAGGCTTCATCCGGCAGCTTCAAAATTAGCTGAATGGTGTCCGGCTGCATGAGGATGCCGTACACGCTGTACACCAGTACACTCACCACGCCCGCCGCCTGCCCAAACCGGAGGTTGCACAGGAGCATGAGCATGACCATAACGCTGGTGTAGCCCAGCATCAAAAAGAAGATGGACACCATACTCTGATAAGGCCAGCTCATTTCCAGGGTTTTCACCAACGCGGGGATGGCGACCCGCTCTCCCGCATTGGTGTAACCCAGAATCGCCGCCGTGGGACTCCACATATTGGCGGTGAAGGACTGGCGCATGGAGAAAAACACGGTGCAGATCAGCACGAACAGCAGGTACACGAACGTAGCTGCCAGAATGTAAATCACCTGCCCGGTGATCCAGGTTCTCCGTTTGGTTCGCACCAGATACAGGGGCGTACCGGAGGACAGAAAGGGCATATCCGCAAAGAGCAGTACCAGCAGCACCGAGGACAGGAGGATGGAATTGCTGTCACCAAAGTTCCAGATGAACACCTCTACAAGCTGCATGGTGGTGTTATGCTCCACGGCAAAGGTCACAGCCTTGTCTGAAAGCAGGAAACACAAGATGAAAGCCAGCAGAAAGGTTACCAAAATCCGGGGATTCCCCCGCCACAGGCGGAAGTCATATCCGGCGATGGAAAATGACTGACGGATTTCTTTCATAGCTGCTCCAGCCTCCTTTTTCCCCGGACGTAAAAGACCAGTCCGCACAGGAACGTCAATTCCAGCAGGAACAGAGCTGCGCTTCCCACTCCATAGGGCCAGATCTCTGGGTTCAGCCAGTTCTTGGGGTAGAGAAGCCAGGCATTGGGGAAGTAACGTTCATAGAGAATGACCAGTAAGTAGTACACGATGAAAGGAGAGGCGTAGGCAATGTACTTGCTTTCCATGATGGTGCTCATGGTTATGCCGAGGACGGCCCATAGACCGCCGTTGAGGAACAGCAGCGTAAGCTGCGCAACAATCTGCATCCCCAGTTCGGGAGGATTATCCAAAACGCGCTCCAAAGGCAGAAAGATGGTGGTAGTAATCCCCCATGCACTGATGGCACCCAGAAGCACCGCCCCGCCCCCACAGAGCCAGCAGGCAATACAGTTCCCAAAGAGATAGTCAGAATAGCTGCCCCGAATGAGGGAAAAGCGGGAAACCTTGCTTTTCATATCCTCCAAGTACCCTGCGGACAGGGGAATAGCGGCAAGAGCCGGGAGAAAGGCAGCCAGGGTATCGGAGGAAAAGGCAGTGCAAATCAACTCGTTATGATACCCCTCATAAAACCCTCCGCCTTGGCGCAGACCTTCCAGCATCGGTTGTAAATAGGTGGAGAATATCAGCCCAGCAGCAGCCATAGCGGTAAGCCAAAACCGGAGGTCGCAGCCACGGCGTGTCTGGGAGAAAAGTCTTGTCATAGACCAGCGTCTCCTTACTTGCTGTCACACCCCGGAGGAATTGACCACGCTTCCGTCAATGGCGTTGAGGATCAGCAGCACATAATCGTTTTCCGAGTTAAACCACAGCTCCCCGGTGTCCGTCACAATCTCGTTGCTTCCCCAGAAGGTAACGCCAGGAACGTAATAATATTGCTCATCCGTATTCGGAACCTTTACCCGGGTTAGGCCATACTCCATCCGTCGAATGGTAATGTTGGCATTCTGCTTTACGGTGCTGGTTGGATCCGCACCCCAAGCGTAGGCATCGCTGAGGGACAGATGCTCCTTGGCACGGGCCAACAGTTCCTCCGTGGACAATGTGGCGGCGTTGCCATTTATGACCTGATTCAAATCTACAGGAGAATATATGTTGCAGTCCAAGAGGACCCCATCGGCATTGAACTGGAATTCCGCATCGGTCATGTAATAGTTGGAGGCGTAAGCCTCTTTACTTTTTAAATTATACAGTTGTTCCCGGCGGGCAGCAGCAACTCCTTCAAACACCGGAACAGCCCGAACTGTAAAACTCCATAATTCGGGGCCTCCCTCAGTAAATTCATAGCTAGCCTTTTCACAAGAATCGACCTGCCAGTGACCAAGCCCCATTTCTTCCAGCCATTTGGATACCGCTGCTTTCGAGTTCTCCATGATTTGCTCTGTAGGAGGATCTGTGTTTTGCAGATGGACCATCAATAAATCTCTGTCGAATCCTGCCGGACTGATTGGTGAAATTGAGACTGAAATGTTGTTTATTTTAAAATCGTTTTTGTTTCGAGTGGACGCAATCATGCGATAAGGCAGATTTTGATAAATAAACTCGGCCTCTATGCCCAGATTGCGGTCAGAGTCGTCAACCGTTTCCAAGTCCGCCTGAGAGTAGACATAGACGGAATCTGGCTTCATTGTCCACTCGCATGGAATTTGAGGAGTATTCGCAGGAGCAGAATGGTATATCTCGGTGTATTTCTCGATAAACTGTTTTACTGTATCCACATTGTTACGTGAGCCTGTACCAAAGACAGTATCTAAGGCATCCTGGCTGGCATACTGACTCCACCGATTTAAGAAACTTTGAATTTCCCTTTGTGAATAAAGGGTAGTTGTATCTCCGAGTGTTGGTCTTGCTTCATAATAGCTCACATCCTCCCCAAACAAAGTGTAAGCCACCAGCTGCACGTCTTCCCCGGTGAGGAAGTGGGGTTGCACTTTCACCACAGGTCCACCATTCACATTGGGCACTGTTTCTATATCCATGGTAAAGTTTACACTTCCGTCAGTACTTGTGAATTGTTCATGGTAAGAAACAGTTTGATTTGTTTCTCCACTCTGCGGCGTAGTTGAAGATTGTACAACGCTAATATCAAAAGAGCCATCGTTTTTACTAACAACTGCTGAGACGTCAGGATTTTTTTGGCATCCCAGAAAAGCTGTTAGCATGATTAAAACTAGTGTTGTAGAGATTATTTTTTTTATGCTATTCATAAACCCTCCGTTTTTAGAATAGAGTACTTATAATGCCCCAAAGCACTGGCCCAAAGAGGCCAGTGCTTGGGCAGTCTCTAATTTCTTACGTTATTGGAATTATGCCAGACTAGGAACGGCATAGTATGCTATACACCGGCAGTGTGGAAAGGTTCGCTAGAGTAAGTTTGCCCATCCGTATTGTAGTAGTAGAACTTGTATAAGGACTGTCCGGTACCAATATAAATAACGTTTCTTCCGTCGGCTCTCAGCGTATTACCCGCCTGATTCATGTAGCAAGCCATTTTCCCCCAAGTGTTTGGGCCAATAATTCCATCTTTCGCAAGACTCTGTTTTCCCTGAAACGTAGAAACAGCTTCTGCGGTGGCTGCGCCAAACATCCCGTCAACACCGCCAGAATTGCGGATAGTATTTTCTGTATAAGA
>JBJDYI010000293.1:0-4839 GCA_051867165.1 Faecousia sp.
TGGTCTCGGACAGCGCGATACCCAGAATCATGGAGCTGGTCACGTCGCCCTTGCATTCCGGATTGCGGCCGATGACTTCGCAGGCACGCGCCGCACAGTTACCTTCGCCGATACCAGGGCCCACACCGGCGATCAGAGCAAGACCGGCGCCGATGGCGCAGCCAGCCAGAGCGATACCTTTTGCCAGAACAGTGAAATCCATAAATCTTTTCCTCCTAAAAATGAATTGCAAAGTAGTTATTCAAATGGCAGTTTAGCTTAATCGCCGGCTGCCTGTTTGATGAAGAGAGTGGTCAGCGTGCAGAAGATGAACGCCTGAATGCAGCCGCCGAACCAGTCAAAGTACAGGCTCGGAATGGCCGGGATGCCAACGATCAGCCACGGATAGGATGCTCCAAGATTTGTAAAGACAGCCAGCACGCCGAGGACGGCGGCAATCGCGCCCGGAATCAGAATGCGCTTTTTCTTCTGCTTATAGCCGAGAGCCGACACGGCAAGACCGAGCACCATCACAAGGATCGCTACAACAAGGCTGGAACCCAGCGCACCGAAGAGCGCGCTGCTTGCCGCCGTCAATGCCGCATAGATCAGCGTGCTGATGACCATGCCGGAAAGAATGTTGCCGAAATGACGGCACGCCATTGAGACCGGCGTGAAGCACTCAGACATGACGTTGATGGGCAGCAGGATGAAGATCGGATCGAGGAATCCGCGCAGATAGCCCAGAATGCCCGATGCCTTGATCTTGTGATATGTAATCAACACGAACACCACAAGTGCCCACGCCAGCTCCGTCATCAGGTCGGCCGTCGGACTCCAAATGCCCAGCAGACTGATCAGGTTGGAAATGACGCTGGTGACGAAGATCGTGCAGACAAGCGGGATGTAGCGGTCAAACTCCGGACCCATGTTGCCGCGCACAAAATTCACGATGGCGTTGTATCCCATTTCCGCGGCAGCCTGCTTGCGGGAGATATTCGTCACCTTCAGGCCCGATCCCAGCCAAATGCACAGCCCCGTAATGATGATCATCACCAGCCAGCTGACCGCCAGCGTCTGCGTGATCTGCACGGTGCCCAGCAGCGGCACGTTTTCAAAGGTATGGAGAATTCTTGCGCCAGTAATGGATACTTCCATAGTATTGCTCTCCTCGTCGTATTGATAAACGATACTATTGTTTACAAATTCATTTACACTTCGAATGTGCCCTTGTGATCCTCAAGATCTTCCATCTCCTCGGGCGGCGGATTCTTGCGGTCGCTGGGTGTCACCAGCTTGCCTCTCGCCTGCAGATAGAAGATCACCAGATTGGGAAACAGCAGCGGGATTGCCGCGGCAAACACATTGAACCAGGGCATCAGATAGGCTGCAATGATCCATCCGGCCTGCAGAAGCAGGCGTCCATTGTAGCTGCCCTGAATGAACGACTTCATGTTCTTTTGTTCGGCGATACTTACCGCGCGCTGAATCGTCAGGCACATCAGCGCAAAATTGACGACTGCTACGATGCATCCGCCAATCGCGCCCGTGATCACGCGATAGTCAAATATGCCAATACCGATCTTGCTGAGCGCATACATCACGACAACAAGCACAACACCGCCAACAGCCGTACCGCAGGCAATCCGTTTGACTTCATGCCTGGAAGCAGATTGCAATTCCATGAAGATTCCTCTTTTTTAACTCACATTCTGAGCGTGCAAACGCTCGCAGAGCACTTATTGATCCTTGCTGATTCGGTCAATCTCTTTGCGCATGGACTTCAGACATGAACGCGCTGTACTGATGCTGGTACAAAACCCGATTATGCCCAACACAATGACGACCCATATGCCAAGGTCAAACCGTTTCTGGAGATAATTGCCAAGCATCAAAAACAAGCAGGTCGGAAACAAACAAGAAAAACCAAACTGCCCCACCCAGACCAATAATGACAGATACTTCATCGGATCTCCCTGCAAACCCATCCTGATTATCAGCGCATGCATAACCTGGAGACATCTAATCGATAATCTCCGACTTAACTATTATACATGAAAGTCCAAGAATTTACAACGACGTTTTTTGCGGAAGTCACATATTATTTGGTGGAGTCAAATCACTCGTCATCCATATTCTGTGACGTTTGCATCATGATTCCTGCGCAATTCTCCATACGACAAAAAGTCCGCCTCCCAAAAGGAGACGGACAGGATAGGAATTTTTGCGATTCAGAGAATCAGGCAGCCGCCTTCACGGAGATGATGTGCGGGTTCGCGCCCTCATACCAGTACAGGAAGCCCTCGATATCCACAACATCGCCGGCCTTGAGCTCGCCCACAGCCTTGTACACGTCAGTCTCGGTGCCGGTCAGATACACTTCCACGCAGAAGCTGTAGCTCTGGCCGTTCACAGAGGCGGTCACATAGATGTCATCGCCCGGCTGGCCGTTCTTGTACTCGATTGCCTCAATCGTCATGCCCTTGAAGACGGACAGCTCGTTCTGGTGCGCAATCAGTTCATCGGTGCCCAGCAGCGCGGTCATGTCGGCCGGTTCGGCGATGAAGCTGCCCTCGAGGATTTCAAACGTCGCATCGACGATCTCCACCTCGCCGGCCCACTCGGCCTTATAGCCGGTCACCTTGATCTTCGTGCCAGGAACCAGCTTGGCGTAATCCTCTTCCGAGCAAGCCATCTCGTACAGGAAGTACGCGCCATCCTCAGACTGGCAGTACACAGTGGCCTTGTTGTCCCACCAGGACTGCTTGGCCTGCACATAGGTTTCAACGACAACCTCGGCGTCAATTTCCGCAGCGGCATAGTCCGCATGCGTCATCACGCCCTCGGCCAGCGCAGCGCAGCCAACCAGAATCATGGAAAGGGTCAGCAAAACAGCAACAAACTTCTTCATACTCATTTCCTCCTCTATGGCGTATGCTTAAAGCATGGCATCATTATACAAACAAAGCCGCAATAAATCAACGACAATCTGAACTGATCTGTTACTTTTTCTTCTTCGTCTGTTCCCGGAGGACATATGCGCCCATCACAATCCATGTGCCGGCAAGCACGGCGATCAATGCGGCGGAGGCGCGCGGCAGCGGCCCGAGATCGTCAGCGCCGACCGAGCCCTTCCCCTGGTCTGCATGCTGATTAAGACGGTACAGCGATGTCATGTCCGCGTAGAGATTGTCAATGAACGCATCGTCAACCGTCTTCTTCCTGCGGACGGCCTTCGTCACGTCCTCGATCATCTGCCCCGCGGCGCTGCGCAGCGAAGCGGAGCCATTGTACACCGGCGTGACAAACGTGTTCTGCGTATTCTCAAGCAGCAGCCTCGACGCCTTGATCTTCACATCGTAATGCTCGTTGTTGTCTTCTCCGCTTCTGGCCAGATAGTCCTGGTAAGCGTCAGAGCTTTGCGCTTTGGACGTGACCGGAACGTAGCCCTCGGTGCCCGCGTATGCGATCTGTACGTCATTGGTCATCAGATACTGCGCAAACAGCCACGAGGCCAGCACCTCCTGCGGATCCTGCTTGTTAAAAATACAGATCGACGGTCCCTGAGAGATCATCTGAGGAACATCAGGATCAAACTGCGGAATCGTCATGACCTCGATTTCAAAATCCACCAGCTTGTCTTCGCTGATGTCGATCAGCGGCGCATTGGGCCCCATCCAGGTGGCACCCGCCGTCGAGTCCACCGCAAAGATGCATTGCCCGGCATTCAGGAAATTGGCCGGATAGCTGGAAATCTTAAATGTCGAGAAGGCGCCGCTCTTGGCATGTTCCGCGACGGTACGAAGCAGCGACCGGGTTGTATCATTGAAGATCTCGATTTCACCATCTGCGGTCGAATAACCGGCACCCATCTGCCGGAGCATCTGGATCATCATGTTGTCGGTGGATTTGTAGATGAAGGGAATCAGCACCTTCTGACCGTTGACCAGGTAATCCCCCGCTTCATCCTTTGCCATCGCAGCTTCGGAAACCGACCAGACGAAATCCCACGTCAGCGTTTCGGGCAGCGTATAGCCAAGCGCCTCAACATAGGTTTTGTTGATGTAACAGGCTTCCGTCGAGCGCATGAACGGAACCGCGTAATGCCTGCCGCTCAGCACGCACTCGCCGAGGAACTGCTCGATAATCTCATCCTGTCCGGGCGAATCGAAGCGAACCTCGCTGCCGCCAAGACCATACTTGTCGTCTTCAAACAGCGCATCAAGCGGCACGACGCTGTTCGTGCCTGTCATGTACGTCGCAATATGGTCCGGATATGTGATGCAGACGTTCGGCGTAGTCTGGGTAGCGATGTTGGTGATGACGTCATTGTAGATTTTGCTGTAATCCGTATACAGGCGCAGGTTGACCTTAATATTCGGGTACAGCGCTTCAAACCCTTTGATGGCGTCCTCGTAAATGGCCACCTGGGTCATGTTGGTGTCGTTCTTCGCCCAGAACGTGATTTCGTTCTGCTGCGCTTCATCGAATTCTTCGGGAATGTCGAAAGCCTCCAGCCCTTTGGAGCCATGGCAGCCTGTCAGGGCAAGCAGGCAAACAAGCAAATAGACCAGCAGAAGCCCCTTGCGCTTTTGTCTCATCCCTTTGTGCCTCCTCTCGCCACGCCGGCCATGATCTTCTGCCGGAAGATCAGGAACAGGACGATCAGCGGCACAGAGATGGAGACGACCGCCGCCATCATGGCCGGGATGTTCTCACGGCCGAATCCGCTTTCCCGAATTGCCTGGATGCCGTTGGACACCAGGAAGTAGTTTTCATCATCCGTGACCAGCCTCGGCCACACGTAGGAATTCCAGCATTCAATGACCTTGAGGATTGCGATGGTCACGATCGTCGGCT
>JBJDYI010000294.1:0-4787 GCA_051867165.1 Faecousia sp.
TTTTCCGGTCATTCACAAATTCCATATCATAGCCGGGATATTTTCCTCCATTCTCTACCAGCCTGATTCTCGCAGCGTATTTTTTGCCGGTTTTCTTGGAAACAAGGTTCTTTGCCAGATAACTGCCCTTATTGATGAGGGCTTCGGCAACCTTGCGGGTAAAGGAAAGTCCAATGCTCTGCATGAATTTGTTTTCCTTCCAAAGTGCGAAATCGCAGTCCCGATCTGCACAGGAATAACTCTGCTTTCTCTCCACCACAGCTCCGCCGCACCTTGGGCAGATGCCGATGGTATCCGATTTTGATGCGCCGGAAAAAACAGCCTTTTCTTCCTCACCGACATGGGCATAATCGCTGATCAGCTTTTTTACCAATTCGGTGATACTCTGCATGAATCCATCCTCGGTCACTTCACCCTGTTCCATCAGAAGAAGCTGGTTTTCCCATTCTGCAGTCAACATTGGTGATTTAACTACCTCCGGCAACAGGGCAATCAGCGTAACAGCGTCATCCGTTGCCAGAAGCTGCCTGCCCTTTCTGGTGACATAGCCGATATTCACCAGCTTTTCAATGATACCGGCTCTGGTGGCAGGTGTACCCAATCCCTTCTTTTCTGTTTCCTTTGCAAACTCGCCGTTTCCGGCTCGCTCCATAGCAGAAAGCAGGGTATCTTCCGTAAACGGCTTCGGAGGACTTGTGAAATGTTCCGTCACATCGGACACAACCGGCGAAATGACAATACCTTTCGCCGCCTCCTGCGGGATCACCGTATCGTCCCCCTCCTTCTTCTTTTTCTTCACGGAAGCAAATGCGGCAAAGGCTTCCTCAATCGCTGTCCATCCCTTTTGAAGAATCGTTTTGCCCTTTGCGATGAAAACCACACCTTCACATTCTGCCTTAACCGTCCGCTCCAGATATTTCATCGGCTCTGCGGCAGATGCAATCAACCGCTGTGCGATCAGGCAGAAAATCGCCTGTTCTCCTTTGGATAAAGAAGAAATATCCGCTTCCAGGCTTGCCGCTGTCGGAATAATCGCATGGTGGTCTGTGACCTTCTGATTGTCGATCACATTCCAGACATTCGGGGCAAATGTCAGCTCTACCGAAAACGGCAGTATCCCCGGCAGTGCCTGAATGATATTCCGGGCGGTACTCTCCATATCCTCGGTCAGATACTGGCTGTCCGTGCGGGGATAGGTGACGAGCTTTGCTTCGTAAAGCTTTTGGGTGTAATCCAGCGTCTGCTTCGCCGTATAGCCAAAATAGCGGTTGGCTTCTCGCTGCAGGGTGGTCAGGTCATAGAGCTTTGGCGCATTGCTGCTCTTACTCATGCTGTCGGCTTCTGTAATCACCGCCGACTTGCCATCACACCTTGAAGCAAGCTGCTCTGCTTCTTCCTTTTTCCTGTTTTCCTCGGCAGTCAGCTTATAGCCGTCACCGGAAATATGTACCTTGTAATAGGCTTCCTTTTGGAAACCGTCAATCTGTGCCTTTCTTTCGGTCAGCATTGCCAATGTTGGCGTCTGCACTCTGCCCACCGTCAATTTCCTGCCGTACTGCGTGGAAAACAGTCTTGTACCATTGATTCCAACCAGCCAGTCCGCTTTGGAACGGCACTCTGCTGATTGGAACAGGCGGTCATACTCGCTTCCAGGACGGAGATTTTCAAAGCCCTCCCGGATTGCGCTGTCCTCCATCGAGCTGATCCACAGCCGGAACATCGGCTTGGTACACTTTGCCTGCCGATAGACCATACGGAAAATCGCTTCACCCTCCCGGCCTGCGTCACAGGCATTGATCACGCTGTCCACATCGTCCCGGTGCATCAGCTTCTTTACCGTCTGATACTGTTTCTTTGTGGCAGGGGATACCACCGTCTGCCAGTCCTGCGGCAAAATCGGCAGATCTTCAAACCGCCACTTGGCATACTTTTCATCATAATCCTGGGGCTGTGCCAGCTCTACCAGATGCCCGACGCACCAGCTCACAAGGTATCCGCCGCCTTCCAGATAACCGTCCTCACGTTTATATGCGCCGATCACCTTGGCAACCGCCTGGGCAACACTCGGTTTCTCTGTAACCACAAGTCTCATGTTCAAATCCTCCTAAAGAAAAAACGGGGATGCAAAAAGCATAACCGCCTTTGCACCCCCGCCGTATGATTGCTTAGTCCTCGTCATCGTCCAGATAATAACCGTCATCCTCGTCGGAGGTGCCGGAACTCTTATCTGTGTCAGCATATTCAGCGGAATCCTCGTTTACGGTTTCACCCTCGTCCATGTACTCCAAATCTTCATCGTCGGAGAAGGAACCGTCATGTTTCGGCTTGTAGATTTTGATGTAATAATACCCACCGGCAATCACACCACCAATGACAAGCAGAATCAGAAGTGTCCCCATATTGCTGCTCTTTGCAGGCTGCTCCGGCTCAACAGGTTCTTTTTCAACCTCTTCCTTTTCGGTTTCCTCCGGAATCACCACCGCAGGCGGTGTCTGCTGGCTTTCGGAATCCGCTTCCTCTGTCAGAAACTCCTTCAGATCATTTTCATCAATCATGGACAGCATATACACATTCTGCGATGTGCTGGCATGGTCAATGACCAGAAAATAGGTATTGTTGTTGGCAGTCTGAATGGTATAGAACTCCTTGCCGGATTTCCCATCGGTGAGATTATCCAGCACCGTACCGTTGCCATCCACGGAGAAAGCGTCCTCATTGGTATCTTCCGCAGGCTGCTCCTCTGTCGGCTGGGTTTCCGGTTCACTCTCAGCAGGTGCTTCGGTTTCGGGAGAAATTTCTTCCCCATTAAATTCCTCCTCAATCACCACATCAGATGCAGCCTGCGACTCGTCCACATAGGCAAATGCCGTGACGCTGGAGGATAACACCAGCATCAGCATCATTGCCAGAACACTTACACCCTTAAACCATTTCATCATTCTCATGTTCAAAGTCCTCACTTTCTGCGGCGTCCTTCACACCGCTCTCCATGTGCATATTTCCTTCGGCATCAGACACAAAGCGAACGCTTCCGTTCTGAATGCCGTCCAGCAGCTCCAGCATATCCGCACCACTCATCTGCATGGAACGGATGCTCTTGATAATCTCCTGATCTTCAAGCTGCTTTCGCTGCTGTCTTAACTGTTTCAACTGCTCCTGCCACTCGGAAATCTTCTTTTCGGTCTTTTCGATTTCCTCAATGACACGCTTCAATTTTACGTTCATATACTGATCCTTTCTTATGGCAGTCGCCCGAAATGATAAAAATGGCTCTGCCAATAGTTTGTATTGATTGATGTGTACTGGATCGGTGACCCACAGTGAATCATCATCCCGTTACCTACATATATACCGACATGGCTTGCACCGGAGGTATTGTAGGTTCCCTGGAAGAAAATCAGATCGCCCGGTTTTGCTTCACTCGGAGATACAATCGTGCAGGCACGAAGCAGTCCATCGGCTGTCATTCTGCCAACATTCCATCCGTTTCCACAGTTATTGATAACCCAGCTCACATAGCCGGAGCAATCAAAGCTGGTACTCGGTGAAGAACCGCCCCAGACATAGGGATAACCAAGATACTTCTCCGCTTCACGGATCATATTGGCAAATCTGGCATCGGACAGTGCTTCGGGCGGTATCTCATAGCGGTATCCATCGCCGTCAATGGAAGGCAGGGAATTTACATCAAAGAGATAGTCCCGGTTTCCATAGGTCAGGTTATAGAGGTCATACCGCTGTATTTCTTCCGGTGTCATTCTGCTCCTTAACACAGAATCCAGCCCACGGTTCGTCAGTGTGACATTCAGGCGGTTGATTTCCTGCGTTGATGTCACTTCCACCTCCCGGCTTCCATTGCTGTCCGCAATGAATGCTTCCCATGTTTGGTGTCCATGAGCGGAAGCCGTCGCATGGCTGTCATAGTAAACATCAAACTGCACACCGTATCGGTCAAAGTTTCCGGTGTCCTCAACGGTATATTCCACGCCGTTCATCACAACCTTTGTTCCCATCGGGACGAAAGGATTGTTTGCATCAACCGCAATCGTGTGATTGGCTGTCGGATACGCTCCGCTGGCTGTCGGCCCGCCAGACCATACACCGCAGCAGATACGGCAGTTACAGTAACCGCTTGTCACTACCATTCCAAGTGATTCTCCGACACGGACTGTCCTGGTTTCCGTCACAGTATCCTGAATGGAATCCACGGTAAGTCTGTACTGCGCCCGGAAGATTTCTTCCAACTCGTCCTTTACCTGCCGGTATGTAAACTCACCATACTTTGCTGTGAAGTAAGAAATGAGATGATACGGATTGTGGGAGATTTCATCCACCTGATAGTTGTACTCGTCATAGCCCGGATGGGTTCGCTCCATATTGTTGATCTGATTGTTCAGCGCTTCCTCCAATGCCAGATACGCATTTTCCACCGCATAGATTTCTTCATCGGTACTGGCATAGGTCGTGGAAATAATGGAGGTTCCCACTCCGGCAATGGTGGCGCTGCAGCTTCCCAAGCCTGCCATAATGGTTACAAACAGCACAGTCAGTATTCCAAGCGGAATAAACAAGCCTTTGTTTCTGGCAAAGAAGCTCTGTACCACCTCTTTGACTTTTCTGCCTGCACCAATGGCTGTATCCGCAGCCTTGCTCCCGGAAGCTGCCGCAGATGTACCGCTCTTTGCAGCTTTATAGGCAGCTTTCTGATACTCCCGTTTGATCTGCTTTTTCTGCAAGGCATGACGTTGTGCGGCTTTTGCACCGCTTTTCTCACCTGCCTGCACACT
>JBJDYI010000295.1:0-18158 GCA_051867165.1 Faecousia sp.
TGTAGATACCGTTACGCTCGGTGTAGATGTAGGGAGCCATTTTGGGGTTCCAGCGACGGGTCTGGTGACCGAAGTGGACACCGGCTTCCAGCAGTTGCTTCATAGATACGACAGCCATTTTAAAAATCTCCTTTTGTTTTGTCCTCCACCCCGATCATCCCGCGGCGCCGCCTGACAAGCAAGCACTGGGCGCTCAGGTCCCCGGGTGTGTGGTTTTTTAATGTCATGGGAGGCAAAGCCCATGCCGATACATTATATCGGATATGAGCCCATAATGCAAGTAGTATTTCCAAAAAAATCTGACAAAATACAGAAAAAGTTGGCGGCAGGGATTTAGATATTCGGCACAAGCGCAGAAATCCTCGTGGCTTATTGTTTGCCGGAGCCCTTCCATTGCCGATGCCGCGGCACCCGGCAATCGTCTGGACGGGTTTTCACCAGGACAATATCTGGGCCGACCCGCTCAATGGAATCCCAGGGGATAATAAAATCGTCTTTCTGACCTGCCAGACCCAGAAAGTGGCAGGGCCCCGGTACCACCACGGCACAGACCTTTCCCTCCGGCAGCTCCACCAGAACATCGCTGATGAACCCCAGCCGCTGGCCGTTGCTGACGCAGATGACTTCCTTACATTGCAGATCGGTAAATTTGACAGACATCGCCCATCCTCCTTGTCCGTTTGTCCAAGACTATGCACAGGGGAAAGGGGATATGACAGAGAATCATGCGGCGGGGAAGGAATGACGCACTTGCAGGGACGGGATTTCGCCCCCCGCCCCTGCAAGCGTTACCGGTTCTGTTTGCCGGACGAGCCGTTACAGCGCCGTGTGCCTAACTGGCCACATATTTGCGCATGGTGCTGATCGCGCCTTTCTCCAGCCGGGAGACCTGGGCCTGGGAAATGCCCAGCATGGTTGCCACCTCCATCTGGGTTTTGCCATCGTAAAACCGCAGGGACAGAATCTCCTGCTCCCGGGGCTGCAGCGCCTGGAAGGCCAGCCTCAGCGTAATGTGATCCATCCACCCTTCCTCTGTGTTTTTGCTGTCCCTGACCTGGTCCATGACGGTGAGAGGGTCGCCGCCGTCTGTGTAGACCGGGTCATAAAGGCTGATGGGGGCGCAGACCGCGTCCAGCGCCTGATTGATTTCCTCGGTTGGAAGCGCCAGTTCCTTTGCGATTTCCTCCAGCGTCGGCTCCCGGCCCAGCTGCAGCTGCATGGCTTCCTTGCATTGCAGCACCCGGTAGGCCACATCCCGGATGGAGCGGGAGACCCGGATGGTGCTGTTGTCCCGCAGATACCGGCGAACCTCACCGGCAATCATGGGCACACCGTAGGTGGAGAACCGGACCTGCTTGTCCGGATCGAAATTGGAAATGGCCTTGATCAGGCCGATGCATCCTACCTGAAACAGATCGTCGGGGCTTTCCCCCCGCTTGTCGAAGCGTTGGATGACGCTGAGTACCAGCCGCAGATTTCCCTCAATGAGTTTTTCACGGGCATGCTCGTCGCCTTGCCGGACCTGCCGGAGCAGTGTGTTCATCTCCGTCTGGGGAAGTGTCCCCAGGTGAGATGTGTTGACACCGCAGATTTCCACTTTACCCTGCATGGTGCTCCTCCTGTTGTTGAATTGGATCCACATCCCAAAGTATTTCCATTCGCGGAAAGATGATACACAAATTCTTTTTGGCGGTTTTCAACAAATATTTTTTTCTCAACAGGGAGGGCCGACGGAATTTGACGGCGTTTTTTTACCGGAATCCAACTTTTCTGCTTCTTTTCAGCGGGAACATAATTCAAAAAAAGAAGCGGCCAGGGGCGGGATAGAACCGGATTTTCGGAGAATATGCATGGTGGTATGCACCCCGGAGGCCGCTGTGGAAAGATTTGAAAGGACCGAAATACCTGTTGATAACTCGGAGTTTTCCACATTGTCCACAAGTTTGTCCACAAGGGTTTTCCACAACGATTCAGGGCTGTGGATATTCACTTCCAGATTAACATAAAAAGATGTGACAGCCTTCGACGGATTTCATACTTTTTCGCCGGTCGTAATTTTTACCAGAGTGTAAAGATTGTGCAAATTTTTTGGGCTTGACAGCGGCTGGCCGGAAAACCGGCAGCAGATATCTGACGCTGACAGAAAAACAGAAGTCCGCCGATATGGATGCCGGCGCCGTTGACATCCAGAAAAAAATTTAAAAAGGGGGTTGATTTTGACCTGGAAGCACGCTATAATGTGTAACTGTATGAAAATACCGAGAAAGGAGATGCTACAATGCCCAACATTAAGTCCTCCAAGAAGGATGTCATTTCTTCCAAGATTGCTTACGAGAAGAACAAGGCTAACAAGTCCGAGCTGAAGACCAACCTGAAGAAGTTCGACGCCGCTGTGGTGTCCGGCGACAAGGCTGCCGCTGAGGCTGCTTACAAGGTTGCTGTCAAGGCTGTTGACCAGGCTGTGATCAAGGGTCTTCTGCACAAGAACAATGCTGCCCGCAAGAAGAGCAGCATGACCCTGAAGCTGAACAAGCTGGCCTGATTTCTCTGAAAATATCTCCCACCTGATTTTCTCGGTGGGAGTTTTTTCATTATATGGGGTTTTGAACTGAGAAAACATGGCTTCCCCCGGATTTCCATCGGAACTGCCATGAAATGACAATTTACACAGGTTGCAAACAAAGGCGGAATGGATTATAATCCATCAAAAGGAGGTGACGCCATGGCGCGGCTTTCGGATCCTGTTACTATATTAAAGGGAATTGGCCCCGCAAAGGAAAAACAGTTTGCGGCGCTGAACATTTTTACCCTCCGGGACCTCATTTGCCACTTCCCCCGGGGGTATGAAGACCGGACCAGGATTCTTCCCATCGAAAAACTGGAGCCGGACACCCCGGCCTGTTTTCGGGCCATGGTGATGAACACACCCCGGACCAGCCACATCCGCAAAGGCCTGGATATCACCCGGGTTCAGGTGGCGGACCACTCCGGCCGGCTGAATCTGACCTTCTTTAACAATAAATTTGCAGCGGAGCAGCTGCAGTATGGAAAAGAATATATCTTCTATGGCGCCGTCAGCGGGGACTTTATCGGATACAACATGACAAACCCGATCTTCGAAGCCATGGATTCCCAGCCGGTTACCACCCGGCGGATTCTGCCCATCTACCCCCTGACGGCCGGGCTTTCCAATGCGACGATGCTGAAAACCGTCCGGCAGGCCCTGACGGTCTGTGATCCTCCGGCGGAGATTCTGCCGGAAGCAGTGCGGCAGAAATACGGCATCCTGCCGGCAGACCGGGCATATAGCGCCATTCACGAGCCAACCTCGCTGACAGAAGCGGAACTGGCGAAGAAACGGCTGACCTTTGAGGAGCTTTTCGTGTTTTCTGCGGGACTTGCCCTGATGCGCACGGCAAGAGCAGAGAAAAAGGCGGCCCCTTATTCCAATATCGAGCTGACACCTTTTTATGATGCGCTGCCATTCCGGCTTACAAACGCGCAGAATCGGGCAATTGAGGAGATTCTGATGGATTTTCAGAAGGGTGCCCCCATGAACC
Organism: Faecousia sp.; assembly: GCA_051867165.1. GTDB lineage: Bacteria > Bacillota > Clostridia > Oscillospirales > Oscillospiraceae > Faecousia. The sequence continues at coordinate 3,561 of JBJDYI010000295.1, forward strand.
GGCTGGTTCAGGGCGACGTGGGCAGCGGCAAAACCATGGTTGCGGCTGCGGCGGCCTACTGTGCCATTCAAAATGGCCACCAGGCGGCCCTGATGGCCCCCACGGAAATTCTGGCAGAGCAGCACTATGATTCTCTGGGCAGGCTGTTGGCGCCTCTGGGGATTCGCACGGAACTGCTGACCGGTTCCATGACGGCAAAGGAAAAACGGCAGGTCCGGGAACGGATTGCCACGGGAGAAGTGCAGCTGGCGGTGGGTACCCACGCGCTGCTGTCGGATACCACCCGGTTTTACAACCTGGGTTTGGTGATCACCGACGAGCAGCACCGCTTTGGAGTGGGGCAGCGGGCAAAACTCAGCGCCAAGGGATCGGATCCCCATCTGCTGGTGATGTCGGCCACGCCCATTCCCCGGACATTGGCGCTTTTGATGTATGGGGACCTGGATGTATCCATTCTGGATGAGCGGCCCCCGGGACGGGAAGAGGTGGACACCTTCCTGGTGGGAGAGAGCTACCGGGCCCGGATCAATGCCTTCATCCGCAAACAGGTGGCGGAAGGACACCAGTGCTTCATCGTCTGTCCGGCGGTGGAGGAAAATGAGGATCTGGGCATCAAGGCCGCCACGGTCTGGGCGGAGACCCTGCAGAAAACGGTGTTTCCCGATTTGCGGATTGCCCTGCTCCACGGACAGATGAAGGGGGCGGAAAAGGAAGAAGCCATGGCCTCCTTCGCCCGGGGCGAAGCCGACGTGATGGTGGCCACCACCGTCATTGAAGTGGGCGTGGATGTACCCAATGCTACCTTGATGGTCATTGAGGATGCAGACCGGTTCGGCCTGAGCCAGCTGCATCAGCTCCGGGGTCGGGTGGGCCGGGGAAAGGCAAAAAGCTACTGCATTCTCACCAGCCACAACCAAAATCAGGAGACGCTGAAGCGGCTGAAAGCCCTGTGCAAAACCACCGACGGATTCAAAATCGCGGAGGAGGACCTGAAGCTTCGGGGCCCCGGCGATTTCTTCGGCTCCCGGCAGTCGGGCCTGCCTGCGTTCCGGGTGGCGGATCTCAGCTTCGATTTGGCCACCCTGAAAGAGGCCCAGCAGGCGTCGGCAGACTGGATTGATGCCTATGGCGATTCGGATCTGCCGGAAGCCGAGGCCCTCCGGGAACGGATCGGAGACCTGTTTGCCCGGGCCGAAGGAACCATGAATTGAGCGATTCATCATGGCTTTGCGGCCACTGGCCTTGAAACCATACTTTACCTGAACATAAGGAGTGAAATAATATGAAAAGATTGTTGAGCGTTGCAATGCTTTGGTGCCTGCTGCTGTCCATGCTGCCCATGGCGGCCCTGGCCGCGGAAACAGAAACCACTGGGGCGGAAGCCATTGTCCGGGAGCCCGGTTCCTGCGGCGATGGTCTGACCTGGACTTATGCCGGTGGCACCCTGACCATCTCCGGCAGCGGCGAAATGGACGATTACATCACCGCGGCGCCCCCTTGGGCGGATTACAAGCACGAGATCACCAGGCTGGTGTTCACCGGCGGCGTTACCTATGTGGGCGCCTATGCCTTTACGGATTACGATGAATTGGAATCCGTGGACTTCGGCACAGCCATGCATACCATCGGGGAGCAGGCCTTTTATTCCTGCGATGGCCTGACCTCCTTTACACTGCCTGCCAGCTTCCGCTGCTTCGGTCAGGAGTGCTTTATGAGCTGCCAGAATCTGGAGTATATTTACTGTGAGGGCGGTATGCCCTCTTTCCGGAACAGCTGTCTGTGGGATACCACCGTTACCGTGTTTTACCCGCCCAATAATGCCTGGCCTGCCGATGCGGTGCAGCAGCTGCTGAATTCCTTCCAGTTCCGGATCACCATTCAGCCGGGTACAGCTCCGGCTCAGCAGACCTCGGCCCCTGTGGAAACCCAAGCCACAGAGCCTCCCGTGACCGAGGCCCCCACGGTTCCGGAGACAACGCAAGCAGCCACGGTTCCTTCCACCCAGGCCACCGAACCCACGGAGGTGACGGAGGAAGAGACCACGGCCCCTACCACCCGGCCCACAGAACCGGAATGGCTCCATGAAACCTATGCACCCGAAGAAACACAGACGGAAAAGGAAGAAAGCCGGAGCCTGTCCATGGGCGTGCTGGTGGGCGTTTGTATCATTGCCGGTATTCTGAGCCTGATGCTCATTGGCGCGCTGGTGTTCCGCCGCAGGGGTTAAGAAAAGAACGGCCCGATCCAACGGAATTTTAAAAATTCTTAACAACTTCCGGGAAAATCACCCATTTGGGTCTTTTCCCGGAGGTTTTTTTGTGGGTTACGGAAAAAATAAAAAAAAGGTTGTATCTTCTTTAAAAATGATGTAAAATAATACAATCATTAAAATGCAAAAATTGTGCGACAAGGTTCGCATTTGGAGGTATTTACCATGGAAAAACCCATTGTACTTGTGATCATGGACGGCGTTGGCAAGGGTGACGGCGGCAGCGGTGATGCTGTTGCCAATGCAAAGACTCCCACCCTGGACCATCTGCTGGCCACCTGCCCCCATACTTACCTGAAGGCCCACGGTACCGCTGTCGGTCTGCCCAGCGATGACGACATGGGCAACTCTGAAGTGGGCCATAATGCCCTTGGCTGCGGCCAGGTTTACTCCCAGGGCGCCAAGCTGGTGGGCGAGTCCATCGAAAACGGTGTACTGTACGCTTCCAACACCTGGAAAGAACTGGTTGCCAACGCAAATGGCAAAGCCATGCACTTCCTTGGCCTGCTGTCTGACGGCAACGTCCATTCCAATATCAACCATCTGATTGCCCTGCTGCGTCAGGCCCACGCCGAAGGCGTGAAAAAGGCTTACTGCCACATCCTGCTGGACGGCCGTGACGTGCCTGCCACCTCCGCTCCCGAGTATGTGCAGATGCTGGAGAATGTGCTGGCTGAGCTGAACACCGAAGGCTGTGATTATGCCATTGCCTCCGGCGGCGGCCGTATGCAGGTGACCATGGACCGCTATGAAGCCAACTGGGCCATGGTGGAAAAGGGCTGGCGGACCCATGTGCAGGGTCTGGGCCGGATGTTCGCTTCCGCAGGCGAAGCCATTGAGACCTACCGCGCGGAAACCGGCTGCATCGACCAGGATCTGCCCGCCTTTGTGGTGGCCAGAAACGGCGAGCCCGTGGCCCGGATCAACAACGGCGACTCCGTGATTCTCTTTAACTTCCGCGGCGACCGGGCCCAGGAAATCTCCTTGGCCTTCGACCGGAAGGACTTTGATAAGTTTGACCGTCCCGGCTATGAGGGTGTCAAGTTCGCCGGTATGCTGCAGTACGACGGTGACCTGAACATCCCCGAACACTACCTGGTGCAGCCTCCTGTCATCAAGAACACCCTGACCGAAGTGCTGTGCGCCGCCGGCGTCACCGAGTATGCCCTGTCTGAGACCCAGAAGTACGGCCATGTGACCTATTTCTGGAATGGCAACCGCTCCGGCAAGGTCTGCGAAGACCTGGAAGTCTACGAGGAGATCCCCTCCGACGTGATCCCCTTTGAGCAGGCTCCTGCCATGAAGTCCAGGGAAATTACCGAGAAGATGGTGCAGAACATGGCATCCCGCAAGTTCCAGTTCCTGCGCTGCAACTTCCCCAATGGCGACATGGTGGGCCACACCGGCGTCATGGAAGCTGTCATCACCGCCATGGAGTGCGTCGACAACGGCCTGAAGGCTATCATCGAGGCTGCCGACAAGTATGGCTACACCGTGCTGATCACCGCTGACCACGGCAACGCCGACCAGATGACCGAGACCAAGAAGGGCAAGACCTCCGTGCGCACTGCCCACTCCCTGAACCCTGTTCCCTTCATCATCTATGACAAGGATCACAACTGGGAAATCAAGGAAGGCGCTTACGGTCTGGCCAACGTGGCTCCCACCGTGGTCAAGATGATGGGCCTGGAGGCCCCCGCCTGTTGGGAAGCAAGCATGATTTAATATTCTGACTTAGGAGGTACTGATTATGGTCCGTCATGAAACCAAAAACGGCAGTGTGAACGTCAGCACCAGTGTTTATACCGACATCGTGGGCACCGCCGCCAGCAACTGCTTTGGCGTTAAGGGTATGGCTGCCCGCAGTGTCACCGATGGCGTTTACCATCTGCTGCGCAAAGAATCCGTGGGCAAGGGTGTGAAGATCCAGTTCCACGAGGACAATACTATTTCTATCGATCTGCACATTGTGGTGGACAACGGTGTCAATCTGAATGCCGTTGGCGCTTCCATCATTTCCGAGGTCCGCTATGTGGTTACATCCACCACCGGCACCGAGGTTCGTGCTGTGAACGTTTATATCGATTCCATGATGATCGGTTAAGTTACGGAGGAAATGACATTGAGACAAACCATTAACGGAGCCGATCTTCGCAGAATGATCATCAGCGCCGCCGCCGCCATTGAGATGAACAAGCAGGGTCTTAACGACCTGAATGTGTTCCCCGTTCCCGACGGCGACACCGGCACCAATATGTCCATGACCATCAACGCCGCCGCCGCCGACCTGCGCAAGACCGAGGACCCCGATCTGGGTCAGGCTGCCAAGGTGGCCGCTTCCGCCATGCTGCGGGGCGCCAGAGGCAATTCCGGCGTCATTTTGTCCTTGCTGTTCCGGGGTATTTCCAAGGCCCTGAAGGGCGCCGCCGTGGCCGATGGCACCGTGTGGGCCGAGGCCCTGCAGGAGGGCGTGGATGCTGCCTACAAGGCGGTTATGAAGCCCGCGGAAGGTACCATCCTGACCGTGGCCCGTCTGGCTGCCGCCAAGGCACGGGACGCCGCCCAGGAGAATAATTACATTGAATTTGTTCAGGAAGCGGCCATTGCGGAAGCAAAGATCGCCCTGGCCGATACCACCAACCAGAACCCCGTGCTGAAGAAGGCCGGCGTTGTGGATGCCGGCGGCAAGGGCTGGCTGGTGGCGCTGGAGGCCATGCTGTCCTCCCTCCAGGGAGAAGATGTGGTGGTTCCCGAGGGGATGGGCACTGCTGAGGTGAAGGAAGCTGCCAACTTTGACGACTTCAACACCGAGGACATCACATTTACCTACTGCACCGAGTTCATCATCGACCGGGAGAACGATCTGGACCCTGAGAAGCTCCGGGAATTCCTGTCCAGCCTGGGTGACAGCCTGGTGCTGGTGGACGATGAGGAGATCATCAAGGTACACGTCCACACCAATGACCCTGGCAAGGCACTCCATGAGGCCATGGATTACGGCTCCTTCATCACCGTGAAGATTGAGAATATGCGCCTGCAGCACACCGAAAAGGTCATGAGCGAACAGGAGCTGGCCCCCCAGATTGCCGCACCTGAAAAGCCCTTGGGCGTGGTTTCCGTCTGCGCCGGTGAGGGCCTGGCAGATGTGTTCATGAACCTGGGCGTTGACCAGATCATCTCCGGCGGCCAGACCATGAACCCCAGCACCCAGGACATTCTGGAGGCGGTCAACAAGGTTCCCGCCGAGACCGTCTTTGTGCTGCCCAACAACAAGAATATCATCATGGCTGCCGAGCAGGTGGATGCCCTGACCCCCAAGCAGGTCATTGTCATCCCCAGCAAGACCGTGCCCCAGGGCGTCACCGCCATGCTGGGCTTTAATCCTGAAGGCAGCATCGAGGAGAACACCGAGGCGCTGACCGAGGCACTGGGCACCGTGGATACCATGCAGATCACCTATGCCGCCCGGAACTCCGATTTCGACGGCTATGACATCCACGAGGGTGACTATCTGGCCCTCTACGGCAACCAGCTGTTTGGCACCAGCACTGACATCCGTGTGCTGCTGCGGTCCCTGGCCGAGAAGGTTCGGGATGACGGCAAGGAATATGTCACCATCTACTATGGCGCTGACGTGAAGGAAAAGCACGCCCAGAAGGCAGCAGACCTGTTTGCCGATATCTGCCCCGATGCGGACGTCAACCTTCTCAACGGCGGTCAGCCTGTTTACTACTACCTGATTTCCGCTGAATAATCCTTCCAAGCCCGCTGTTTCCGCAGCGGGCTTTCGGACATTTATCCGGTGAGAACATATTATCCACCATTCCGATCAGAATAGTGGATATTGCGGGTATAGATTCGGCTTTCTGTGCATAAACTCCTCTCCGGGGGTGTTTGTATGGGGGAGTTTCCCCGGGGCGGGCTGATTGGAAAAACCGTTTATTTCTGGCGGAATATTCAGGCCATGCAGGTGCCGCTCCATGCGGCCAATGCCTGCTATTTTATTGTGCTGTCGGTGTTTCCGGGGCTGCTGCTGCTTCTGAGCCTGCTGCGATATACTCCATTGGAAGTGGAAACATTTGCAGAACTGCTATATGGTTTTCTGCCGGAAGCCCTGTCGGAAGGGGCGGAGGAACTGATTCTTCTGACCTGGGACAATACCACCGGCACTGTGGTGGGGGTTTCGGCCGTGACGGCGCTCTGGTCCGCCGGCCGGGGCGTCTATGCATTGCTGACAGGCCTGAATTCCATTTATGGGGTGACAGAGCGGCGGGGGTATCTGCATACCCGGCTGATCAGCATGGTGTATATGATTGCCTTTCTGGTACTGCTGCTTCTGACGCTGGGACTTCATGTGTTCAGCACAGAACTGGGCGCGCTGCTGGAACGGGCGGCCCATCCGGTGCTGCTGTTTCTGGGCAAAATCATCAATTTCCGGTTCTGGGTTTTGCTGGGACTTCAGAGCGCCTTTTTTACCGCCATGTTCATGGTGCTGCCTGCGGGGAAGCAGGGGTTCATGCAAAGTCTTCCCGGTGCTCTCCTGGCGGCTGCGGGCTGGCAGATTTTCTCGGACCTGTATTCCATCTATGTGGAGCATTTTGCGGGCCTGAGCAATGTCTACGGCTCGGTGTATGCGGTGGCGCTGAGTATGCTGTGGCTGTACTGCTGTATGTCCATTGTGTTTTACGGGGCCGTGCTGAATGTTCTGCTGGAGCAATTCAGATAAAATGTGTCAAATCCGTGAATTTTTTGGAAGTTTACGGGGTGTTCACAGTTTTTTGATACCATTACGGGAAAAAGGAGGAATGGCCATGTTTGGATACGTTACCGCGAACTGGAAGGAACTGACCAAGGAACAAAAAGACCGGTACGGCAGCATCTACTGCGGGATTTGCCGGGGGATCAAATCCGGAAGCGGCACCCCGGCCCGGATTGCGCTGAGCTATGACATGGCCTTTCTGGCCACACTTTTGATGAGCCTGTATGAGCCGGAAGAGGTATCCGGCAAAAATGCCTGTCTGATCCATCCCATTCAGCACCGCCCCTGGGTGGATAATGACATCATCCGTTACTGTGCCGATATGAATGTGGCGCTGGGCTACTATAACGCGCTGGATGACTGGCAGGATGACGGAAAGCATACCGCAAAATGGTTGGCGGAGGTGCTGGGAAAGCAGCTGCCGGAGATTGAAGCCAGATATCCCCGGCAGTGCGGGGCCATCCGGGACTGCATCACAAGACTTTCCCAGCTGGAAAAGGAAAACTGCCCCAATCCGGATGAGCCGGCAGCCTGCTTTGGCACCCTCATGGGAGAGCTGCTGGTATACAAGGAAGATATCTGGGCGGACAATCTGCGCCGGATGGGACTGGCCCTGGGCCGGTTCATTTATCTGCTGGATGCGGCGCTGGACTATCAGAAGGACCAGAAAAAAGGAAAGTACAACCCCTATATCGCCATGGGCCTGGGACAGGACTGGCAGCGCTGGGAGGACTACCTGGTGCTGACCATGGGGCGGTGTACGCAATTTTATGAAAGGCTGCCCCTGGTCCAGGACAAGGGATTGCTGGATAACATCCTGTACAGCGGCGTCTGGGTCAATTACAGAGGGAAGAGAAAAGAGGCGGACCAGAAATGATGGAAGATCCTTATAAGGTATTGGGGGTCAGCCCTGATGCCTCCGATGAAGACATCAAACGGGCCTACCGGCGTCTGGCAAAAAAATACCATCCTGACCTGAACCCCGGTGACCAGGAAGCGGCCCGGCGGATGCAGGAGGTCAATGCGGCCTACGAACAGATCAAGAACCCGGATAAGGCAGGCCCCCAGCAGCAGAATCCCTATGGCAATTATGGCGGCGGCTCTTATGATCCCTTCGGCGGCTACCGGCAGCAGAGTCAGACCGGCAGTCAGACCGCAGATCAGTATCAGACGGCGGCTTATCAGTACATCCGTTTTGGAAGGTATCAGGAGGCCCTGAACACCCTGCAAAACTGCACCGACCGGAATGCCCGGTGGTATTATCTCAGCGCCCTGGCCAATGACGGTCTGGGCAACCAGGTAACGGCCCTGGAGCATATTCGCCGGGCGGTCAGCATGGATCCGGACAACCAGGAATACCTGTATGCCCTGAACCAGATCGAGCACGGCGGTGCAGCCTACCGGCAGCAGGCCGGCAACTTCCGCGGATTTACCATGGGTGGCGATCCCTGCACCAGCCTGTGCTTGTGCTATCTGATGAACCTGTTCTGCTGCGGCGGCAGAGGCTTGTTCTGCTGTTGTTAACAAATGAAAAAAACTGGTGCGGAATTTCCGCACCAGTTTTTTATACATATTATACTTCCTTGTACATGGCGGCGGCATCGTCTTTGCGGACGGCCTCGGCCACCAGAAGCACTTCCACAGCCACAGTCCGGGTGCCCATGGAAATTTCAATTTTATCTCCCACCTTGACGTCGTAACTGGCTTTTACCACCCTGCCATTGACGCTGATGCGTCCATTGTCACAGGCTTCGTTGGCCACGGTACGGCGTTTGATCAGACGGGATACCTTTAAGAATTTGTCCAGTCTCATGTTATTTTGCAATATTGTCTTTCAGGGCCTTGCTGGCTTTGAAGGTGGGCACACGGGTGGCGGGGATCTCCACGGACTCCTTGGTGTGGAGGTTCCGGCCCATCCGGGCCTCCCGGGTTTTGGTTTCAAAGGTACCGAAACCGGAAATTTGCACCTTTTCGCCCTTCACCAGAGAAGCGGTGATGGCGTCAATGGCAGCGTTCAGAACCCGTTCGGTATCCTTCTTGGTAAAACCGGCGCTCTCAGCAGCGATGGCGATCAGTTCGGTTTTATTCATAGATAAAGCTCCTCTTTCCTTGACTTAACGTCGGCTTTTAGATTAACATAATCCAGATGGGAATGCAAGGATTTTTTGAGAAAATATTATAATTTGAGGAGTTTTGCAATCTTTTCTCCCTTGGGCAGGAGCATACAGTCGCTGTGGGTGATGACCTTCAGCTTCACGGCCATGGAGCAGTAGGTTGCCACACCCACGACAATGGGCGCGCCGCAAAGCACCAGGCGGCTGCCGATGCCGAGCTGCTTCAGACCAAACCAGCAAAGCCAGGTGAACAGTCCCATGATGGCGGCAGCCAGGAAGGGCCGGACCAGGTTTTTGACCAGTGCCGGGGGATGCTCCAGCAGACGATGGATCGAGAAAATGTTCAGCGCGCAGATGCACACATAGCACAGCAGGGTGCCAATGGGGGTGCCCAGAATGTTGATATAGGGATTGCCGGTGAGCATGTACACGGCAACCAGTTTTAAAAGACCGCCCAGGATCATATTCAGCACCGGCCGTCCTGCCCGTCCATGGGCCTGCATGATGGCAGTGGTCACCAGCACAACGGCATTGAATATGATGGAAAAACCCAGAAGCGTCATCAGACGGGTGGCCAGGATCAGGCTTTCTCCGGAATAGCCGCCCAGCAGGGCGGTAACAGGCTCTGCCAGCACGGCCAGGCCGAAGGCACAGGGCATGGAGATCAGGCCGGTGATCCGGGCAGCGGATTCTTCGATCTCCCGGGCGCCCAGATCATTGCACAGGGTCAGCTGGGAGGTGATGGCGGGGATGATGGAAATGGTAATGGGCGTGATGAAGGCGCAGGGCATATTGAAAATGGTCTGGGTCATGTTATAGATGCCCTTCATGATGTCGGCCTGGGTCTGGGCGTAGCCCAGATTCAGCAGCTGGCCCATGTAGAGCTTTGTTTCCAGCATGGTTAAAATCTGCAGTCCTGCACTGCCGGCTGTGATGGGAATGGCGATAACCAGCAGCCCCTTGGCAGTCTCACCAAAGGAAGAGACACCTTCATCGGTGATGGGCAGCGCGGCAAAGCTCCGGCGGAAGCGGCTGAACAGGTAAAGTGCAGATACCAGACAGCTCATTGTGACGCCCAGAATGGCGCCGCCGGCGGCCAGGGGGATGCTGGATGTGACTTTCAGCAGACCCACCGCGGCCACAATGCCAACAATCAGTTTGGTGATGGCTTCCAGAACCTGGGAGATGGAGGTGGGCAGCATATTGCCCTGTCCTTGGAAAAAGCCCCGGAAGGCACTCATCAGACAGATCAGCAGCACACAGGGACCCAGGCATCCGATGGCAGCCCAGGCATCAGGCTGCTCCTGGAAGGCAGCCAGCTGACGGCAGAACACCGTCATCAGGAAGCTGCCGGAAATGCCCAGAGCCAGGAAGATGGTTCTTGCCACGCCATAGATCCGGCGGACCTGGTTATAGTGGCCCAGGGAAGAGGCCTGGGAGATCATCCGGCTCATGGCCACGGGAAGACCGGCGGTGGAGATCATCAGCAGGACGTTGTAGATTTCATAAGCGGTATTGAAATAGCTGAAGCCCTGGGCGCCGATGATGGCGTTGAGGGGAATCTTATACAAGGCGCCGATGACCTTGACGATGGCGGTGGCCATGGCAAGCAGGGCTGTGCCTTGGAGGAAATTCTGATGTTTTTGGGTATCAGACATGGGTGTCCTCCTTATTGGGCGTCGTTGAAGAGATGGGGAATGGCGTAGGAGGTCAGCTCTTCCACCACTTCCTTCAAATCGATGGTGGGGAATTGGCCATTCTGGTAGAGAATCTTGCCGCGGACCATGGTCATGGCCACATCGCCGCCTTTGGCGGACCAGACAAGACCGTTCAGCACATTGTGGCAGGGGATCAGATGGGGGGCGGAGAAGTCCACCAGAACAATGTCCGCATCCATGCCGGGCTGCAGCATACCGCACTCGGCGCTTCTTCCCTGGGCCTGGGCACCGGTGACGGTGGCCATCATCAGGGCAGCGGAGGACGGCAGGGCGGCTGCGTTGCCGGTGGCGGAGCGCTCAGCCATGGCAGCATAGCGCATGACTTCAAACAGATCCAGGTTGCCGCAATCCATGACACCGCCAGTTCCCAGAGCCACATTCATGCCCGCCCTGACACAGTCCAGGATGGGGGTGGCAGGATAGCCGTTTTTGGCGGAAGCCAGGGGGGTGGCTACGGCGCAGACCTTTTTGCTGCCCAGAATCCTCCGCTCGGTTTCTTCCAGACAGGCACAGCCGGTGGCGGTGGTGGGCACGGCAAAGAGCCGGTGGCAGTTCAGCAGCTCACCGGGACCCATGCCGGTGCGGTCCAGGCAGGAATCCACTTCGGACTGGGTCTGGGCCAGATGAAGCTGCATACCAATGCCCTTTTCGCTGGCGTAGCCGGCCAGGGCTTCCCACAGCTTGTAGTTGCTGGTGTATTCCGCGTAGATGCCGGCATCAATTTTGATGCGGCCGTTGTCGTGGCCGTGCCACTTGTCCACCACCTTCTGGAGCTCCCGGCACTGTTCATCGGTTTCAAAATCAAAGTCCTCGTTCTGGTCGATGAACCGGTAGGAGGAAAGGGCCAGGTTGGCCTTGATGCCGGACTGGGCCACGGCTTCGGCGGTGGCGTTGGGGTAGTAATACAGGTCGGACACGGATGTGACGCCGAACCGCAGGCACTCGGCAATGGACAGCAGCGCGGCTGCCTTGGCGCAGCGGGAATCCATCTTGGCTTCCTTCTGCAGCAGAGCTTCCAGAGATTCATTGGCGGCCAGATCGTCGGTGTAGCTGCGCAGCATGGCGGTGGCCAGATGGGTGTGGCAGTTGATGAGACCGGGAATGGCCACCATGCCGGTGCCGTCGATGATGGTCTTGGGCTGCTCCGTGGGAGCGTTTTTCTCGATGGACAGGATCTTGCCGTCCTCAATGGCAATGTATGCGCCAAAGAGCACATCCATGCGGGGATTCATGGTCACGACGGTGACATTGGAAATCAGGGTATCCAACACGATACCTCCTTTTTGGGATTAATACTATTTTCTGATTAAAATCTTTAATCAGAAAGACACCGCCTTGCGGCGTTGTCGTATCCATGATTTTCAGAATAGAAAATCATGGATACCCGTCTCATCATGATCTTCATATAAAAAACTTCAATTTTTGCGAATTGAAGTTTTTTATTGAATATCAGTATAAAGAAGGGAAAACAGTTCTTCCTTCTGCTTCAGCACATCCTCGATCATATCGATGTACTGTTCCGGGAATTTGGGATTGTGGAAGCGCTTCAGGCTGCCGTCGGGGAAATTCACCTTGTTCATACCGCCGCCGCCCAGGGAGAGGATGGTGTGGACTTCTTCCATCATGTAGATGTTGTACAGACAATCCAGCCCATCCCGGCTCCAGCCCACGTTTTCAAAGGAGCCGGACATATATTTCTGGCGGTACAGATAATAGGGTTTGTAACCCAAACCGCGCAGTGTCTTGTTGGCATAGGCAACCATTTCCGTGACTTCCTCGGCGGTGGGCAGGGTGACACGCTTTTCAAACAGGTCGGCGCCTTTTTTCAGGGCCAGGGTATGGACGGTGATGTTGGCGGGATTCAATGCCGCCACTGCGTCCAGGGAGCGCTTGAAACCATCCACCGTGTCTTCGGGAAGGCCGGCGATGAGGTCCATGTTGATGGCCTTGAATCCGGCATCAACGGCTTCGTTGTAGGCCCGGATCACGTCGAAAGCCTTGTGGGGTCGGGCACAGGCCCGGAGCACATGGTCCTCCATGGTCTGGGGATTGATGCTCATCCGGTCGGCGCCGTGCCGGCGGATGGTTTGCAGTTTTTCGGCGTTCAGGGTGTCGGGCCGCCCGCCCTCCACCGTAAATTCCAGACACCGGGACAGGTCGAAGCTGTCGTGGATGGCGTCCAGGAGCTTGGCCATCTGGCTGGACGTCAGAGTGGTGGGGGTGCCGCCGCCGATATAAACAGACCGGATGTGACGGCCGGATTCCTTCAGCAGGCGGCCGGTGACAGCCATTTCCTTCATCAAAGCCTCCAGATAGGGCTCCAGCAGCTCTGTTTTTTTGCCGATGGTGCGGCTGACAAAGCTGCAATAACTGCACCGGGTGGGGCAGAAGGGGATGCCCACATACAAAGAGACGTCGGTGGGGTCCAGCAAACCGGCAGCCTTGACGGCGGACATGGAGCAGTCAACAGCCAGACGCCGGCGGTCTTCCGTCACATAGTACACATCCTTCATCAGCTTGTCAGCCGATTTTGGGGTGCCCCCTTCCAGCATGTGTTTGGTGGTGATTTTGGTGGGACGGACCCCAGCCAGAGCGCCCCAGGCGGGAGTGGCAGGCAGCAGCTGAATGGCAGCTAAGTAATAGCTTTGCTGCAAAGCCCGGCGGCGGAGCCGCACGGTTTCTTCCGCGGCTTTCAGACGGCGGGCGGCGGTGACGGTTTTGCCGCCCATTGTGATTTTGGTGGTTGCCGTCAGCCAGGTGCTGCCCCGGTGCAAGGCAGAGAGGGCTTCCCCCTCCATGCCCTCCGGAAACAGGGCCAGCTGCAGCTGCTCCACGGCATAACGGTCCTCATGACCGATCAGTGTCAGGTTCATAAGGAATCACACCTGCTTCATGAAAGGATTGTATTCCTTTTCCACCGCCAATGTTGTCGCACGGTTGTGGCCGGGACAAACTCTGTAATCTCCCTCCAGGGCCTTCAGCCGGGCCAGAGATTTCATAATGGCGTCGGGGTCGCCGCCGGGCAGGTCCGTCCGGCCGCAGGAGTGGCAGAACAGGGTGTCGCCGGAGAAAATCACATCGTCCACCAGCAGGCAGACACTGCCGCCGGTGTGGCCGGGGGTGTGCATGACACGAATGGTCAAGCCGGCCATTTCCAGCACATCACCCTCGTCATAGTGGTGGGTATAGTACAGCGGCCCGGCGGTAAATTTCTCCGGCAGCAGCAGGTCGTCGCTGTGGAGGTAGACTTTACACTGGGTCGCCTCCGCCAGTTCCTTCACGGCACCCACATGGTCAAAGTGACCGTGGGTCAGGAGAATGGCTTCCAGCGTCAAACCCTGTTCTTTCAGAAAGTTCAGCACCTTATTGGCATTTCCGCCGGGATCGATGCAGACGCAGCTTTTTGCGTTTTCTTCATGGATCAGGTAGCAGTTGACAAAATAAATGCCAAGCTCCATGGTGGTGATTTTCAGCATGGGGATACCTGCCTTTCTTATTTTCTGGGGGTGTCCATCAGCTGGGCCGTGTCCAGGATCAGAGTGATGGGGCCATCGTTGATGGATTCCACCTTCATATCGGCGCCGAACCGACCGTGCTGGGGAGGATAGCCCAGTTCCGCGCAGATGGACAGGAATTTTTCATACAGCTGGTTGCCCAATTCGGGACCGGCGGCTTCGGTGAAGCTGGGACGGCGTCCCTTGCGGCAGTTGCCGTAGAGGGTGAACTGGCTGACCACCA
>JBJDYI010000296.1:0-4769 GCA_051867165.1 Faecousia sp.
CTATCTGGAGGTATTTCAGGAACAGAGCCAGACCGCTGACCAGCAGTGGCAGCAGTCTATGTGAGAAAGAGTCGGCGCAGTAAACAGCGGTTGGATAGCTGTCAGCCATCCAACCGCTGTAATGCACCATGAATTCCTTCAGGCAACGACTTTACCAAGCACCCGCATCTCATCAGAGGCCATAATCTCGATGGGGTCGTATTTCTTGTTAAGCGAAATCAACGCCACTGAGCCGTCTTTACCGCCAAGTTGTTTGCAGTATGCGTTGCCGTTGACGATGAAGACACCTATTTCCCCATATTCCAGCGTCTGCTGCTGTTTTACATAAATGACTTGTTGATTGACGAAACGGGGCAACATACTGTCACCACTGATACGGACTGCAAAGGTGGCAGACAGAGGAACCGTTTCGTCTACCTCGATCAGCTCATAATCACTCTGATCCAAGAACTGCCCAGTGCCTGCAGACACCGGCAGCTCATACAGCGGGATTGTTCTGAGCAAGCGCGAAGGCCGTTCGATGGGCATTGCAGAAAAGCGCTCGTCCTGCTCAAGCAACTGGATGTATTCCGCAACGCGCTTTTTACCCAATGCGTTCAGAGAGTCCGTCTGCTCCATTCCCAGGAAGGCGGCAAGAACATCGCGGACTTTATATAAGCGGCAAAGCAGGATGAACTGTTCCGCATTCGGCGTTGTGAGTCCATGCTCCCACTTTGATATAGCTCCCTGCGAGAGCTCATAGCCATTTCTTTTCAAATAGTCTAAAACCTGAACCTGTGAGTAGCCGGATTCTTTCCTCAATTGGGCAAGCGTATCAGAGAATGCCACATTCACCACCTCAAGAACATTCTATCATGCTGTCATTACGGATGCAAGCCAAAAATTCATGTTATATTCTTAATAAGATTATTTTTGCTCTTGAATATTCTTGTAAAGCATATTAGAATAGGGATCAGGCGGTGATACTATGGAGCGAACGATACTGCATATTGACATGAACAACTGCTATGCCAGTATTGAATGTCTGCATCAACCAGCGATTCGCAACAAGCCGGTTGCAGTTGGCGGAGATGTGGAAGCAAGGCACGGGATCATCCTGGCAAAGAATCAGCATGCCAAGAAGTATGGTGTAAAAACCGGAGAAGCGCTTTGGCAGGCGCGGCAGAAATGCCCGGATCTCGTTATAGTTCCGCCGCACTACGACTTGTATATTCGTTTCTCCAGACTTGCCAGGCAGATTTATGGCGAATACTCTGATCAGGTCGAACCCTTTGGCCTTGACGAGTGTTGGGTCGATGTTACCGGTACACAGAAAATGGAAAAAGGCGTGGATGTCCTTGCCAATGAAATCAGGGAACGCATCAAGTTTGAACTTGGAATTACCGTGTCAGTGGGTGCCAGTTACAATAAAATCTTTGCAAAGCTGGGCTCAGACTATAAAAAACCGGATGCGGTCACGATTTTTACGAAAGATAACTACAAAGATCTCATTTGGCCTTTGCCCGCTTCCGATCTGCTCTGTGTAGGACCGGCAACCACAAGGAAGCTCAATGGATATGGAATACACACCATTGGCCAATTGGCACAGACCCCTCCTGAATATCTGCAAAACTGGTTTGGCAAGCAAGGGCTGGTGTTGAGTTGTTTTGCAAACGGCTATGACCAGACTCCGGTGGCCCGTATGGGCGAGGAAAGCATTATTAAAAGCGTGGGCAATTCAACTACAACACCAAGAGATCTGGTCAATAATGAAGATGTGGCGGTTGTTTTCTGGATGTTGGCAGAAAGTGTAGCTGAGAGGATGCGAGAGGCCGGGTTCCTGTGTCGAACTGTTCAAATCAGTGTGCGGGACAACGAACTGCATAGCTTTGAACGTCAGATGAAGCTTTCTGCACCCAGCTGTATCGCATCAGAGCTTCACGCTGCGGCAATGACCCTTTTCTGTGCGAGTTACAGGTGGCAAAAGCCGCTACGCTCCATCGGAATCCGGGGAGCTGACCTTGTTTCCGCGTCTACCCCACTACAGCTGTCCATGTTTGAAGACACAGCGAAGCGAGAGAAACGGGAGCGGCTGGAGCGAACCATGGACGATATCCGCAGGCGCTTCGGTCACTATGCCATTGGCAGGGCAATCACATCTTCAGATAAGACATTAACGAATATCAATCCTAAAGACGACCACACGATCCATCCGGTCGGATTTTTCAAGGCAGTGTGAGGTGAATTGAATGGAACAGTCTCCGAAAGTTTATGTAGCTGTCAACGCCCGGTTTGAGCCTGACGGAAAACTCCTCCCGCTTACTGTTACCTGGGAAGATGGCAGAGAATACGAAATTGACCGAATCCTTGACATTCGCCGTGCAGCCAGTCTGAAAGCAGGTGGGACGGGTATCCGCTACCGGGTTCGGATCGGCAGGACGGAAACCTACCTGTTTTTGGAGGAGGACAAGTGGTTCGTTGAACGACGCTGAGAAATCAAAAGGATATAATAAGGTGGAGCCGACTCTCATTTGAGGGTCGGCTCTTTTGTTTCTATCAATCAGATGATGCCGTACCCTTTGTACGGCATCTGCCTGCTCAATAGGGTGCGGTCTCTCGAAAGAGGTGACCAAACAAATTGTTTATTTGGGACTTTATTGCTGGAACGGTTCTGGATGAAATCCTTGATTGGATGTATGGCCAGATCATTGGATTTCTCGGAAACTTTTTCAGCCAAATGGGAAACATGGGAGCCGAGCTCTTTGAGTTGGACTGGGTGCAGAGCATAGTGCTGTTTTTTTCTTATATGGCTTGGGCGCTCTATGCGGTTGGGCTGGTGGTAGCCTGCTTTGAATGCGGTGTTGAGTACACCAGTGGACGAGGGAATGTAAAGGAGACTGCCATGAATGCCATTAAGGGCTTTATGGCGGTCAATTTATTTACTGTTGTTCCCGTTCGCCTTTACGAACTTGCGATTACACTGCAAGCCCAGCTGACAGCGGGCATCACCGGCTATGGCACATCCATTGGTGAGGTAGCAGGTGAAATTGTGCAGGATCTCAGTGCGGTGGAGAGCATTGCAGACTTGGCGTCAAGCCCAATTTCGGGCTTCGATATGATCACCAGCCCGTTTATGCTGCTCTTTATAATCATCCTTATGGCTTATGCGGTGATCAAGGTGTTCTTTTCCAACCTCAAGCGTGGAGGCATCCTACTCATCCAGATCGCCGTGGGCAGCCTGTATATGTTCAGCGTACCCCGTGGCTATACGGACGGCTTCATACAGTGGTGCAAACAGATCATTGGCCTGTGCCTGACCGCATTTCTGCAATCTACTATCCTCATTGCCGGGCTGATGGTATTCAAGGATCACGCTCTGCTGGGCCTTGGCCTGATGCTGTCGGCTGGTGAGATCCCGCGCATTGCCGGAACCTTTGGCCTGGACACCACGACCCGGGCTAACATCATGTCTGCCGTCTATACCGCCCAGGCAGCAGTGAACACCACAAGAACGGTCGTGCAGGCGGTATCCAAATGAGAACGCTGACGATGGGCAGCTTGTTTGATGGGATCGGCGGTTTCCCTTTGGCTGCGGTGCATAACGGCATTATTCCTGTGTGGGCCAGCGAGATCGAAGCCTTTCCAATTGAGGTGACCAAGCTCCGATTCCCAGACATGGTCCATGTGGGCGACATCACGAAACTTGACGGAGCCGAGCTGCCGCCCGTGGATATCATCTGCGGAGGCAGCCCGTGCCAGGACCTATCCGTGGCCGGAGCCAGAGCCGGACTTGCCGGTGAGCGCTCCGGCCTGTTTATGGAGCAGATCCGCATCGTAAAGGAGATGAGAAATGCAGACGAACTACGAGGCAGAACAGCTCTCGATATACGACCTCGATTCATGGTGTGGGAGAACGTTCCCGGAGCCTTCAGTTCAGGGGAGCCCAAAGGTGAAGACTTCAGGATCGTTCTCGAAGAAATCGTCCGAATTAAAGTCGGTGATGCTTCAATCCCTCGACCTTACCCCTGGCCATGGCAACCTGCTGGGCGAATCGTACTGGGAACTGATTTCTCCCTGGCGTGGAGATGCATCGATGCTCAATACTGGGGTGTCCCCCAGAGAAGAAAAAGAATCTTCCTTGTCGCAGATTTTGCAGGACGATCCGCCGGACAAATACTATTTGACCAGGAAAGCCTGTCTGGGTATCCTGCGCCGTGCATCTGAACGAGGTAAAGAACTCCCCGAAAAGCTCAAGCGGGCGTTGGAGATCCAGGCGGGACTCATTCAACCGGATGGCAAGCCCACGGAGCTGGAAGCCTATCACATCAACCAGCGGGACGAAGGCATCGACCTCCACGGCGTGTCCGGTGCGCTGATGGCGACCAACAATATGCAGATGCAGACCTTTGTTACCCAGCCGGACGAGGAGGACATTGAGGGTTTCGACGGATACAACGGCGATCTGACCGGCGATGTAGCCGCTACCCTCGGTGTGAACTGCGGGATGTCTACCGGCCGAAACGGACTGCTTCAGCCCATAGCGTTTGCGGCAAATCAGAGAGATGAAGTCCGGGATCTGCACGATGTGGCTGGGGCTCTGGGCGCACAGCCGGGTATGAAGCAGCAGACATTTATCGCCGCTGGTTTCTGCGGGGGCGCGTCACCTACAGCCGGAAGCATTGGTTATCAGGAAGAATGTTCTCCCACGCTAAAAGCCGCGGAGAGCGGTACCAACATGGTGCCGAGTGTCCTCTGCCTCAACGATCAGGGCGGCAGCGTCATGGATTGTT
>JBJDYI010000297.1:0-4765 GCA_051867165.1 Faecousia sp.
GGGAAACCGTCGTGTGGTAACCCGAATGGGAAAGGGTTCAATTTCAGATGCCCAGCGCGGCTCTATGCCTGCCAGAACACCACCCAAAGGGAAACCCCCGGAGCCATCAAAGAGGCTTCCGAGGGTCAGAGGCTTATACTCATTCATAGGCAATTACCTCAAAAAGGGATTGCCTGGCTGTCGGGGTCAGCAACCTCGTCATAGTCATAGGTCAGACCATCCCGGACCACAGATACACCATCGCTGGAGCCGACCTGTTCGATGTAACGTTTGACGATGACATCGCAGAACTTTTCATCCAGTTCTACGGTGTAGCAGATGCGGTCGGTCTGCTCACAGGCGATCAAAGTAGAGCCGGAGCCGCCGAAGGGGTCCAGCACCACGCTGTTGCTCATGGTGGAGTTCATAATGGGATAGGCCAGGAGCGGAATCGGCTTCATGGTGGGATGGTCGCCGTTCTTCTTGGGCTTATCGAACTCCCAGATGGTGGTTTCCTTCCTGCCGGTATACCATTGATGCTTGCCGTTCTTCTTCCAGCCATAGAGGCAAGGCTCATGCTGCCACTGGTAAGGACTACGGCCCAGCACCAGGGACTGCTTCTTCCAGATACAGCACCCGGACAAATAAAAACCCGCATCTGCAAAAGCCCTGCGGAAGTTCAGCCCTTCGGTGTCTGCATGGAATACATAGATGGAAGCATCGTCCGCCATAGCGGAGTGCATCTGCTGGTAGGCTGCCAGAAGGAAATTATAAAAGGCTTCGTCGGCCATGTTGTCGTTTTTGATCTTGCCAGCGGAGCCCTCGTAGTTGACGTTGTAAGGAGGATCGGTGATGACTAGATTTGCCTTTGCCCCGGCCATGAGAAGCTCGTAGGTTTCTGGCTTTGTGCTGTCGCCGCAGATCAGACGGTGGCGGCCCAGCTTCCAGATGTCCCCGGCTTTGGAGAAGGTAGGTTTTTGCAGCTCCGAATCTACATCGAAGTCATCCTCTTTTACCCCATCTTTCAGACTGCCCTTAAACAGATCGTCGATCTCCGCAGGCTCGAAGCCCGTCAGAGATACATCGAATTCAGCACCCTGTAGATCAGCAATCAGCAGAGCCAGCTTGTCCTTATCCCAGTCACCGCTGATTTTGTTGAGGGCAATGTTGAGTGCCTTTTCCTTGGCTTCATCCATTTCTACCACAACGCAGTCGACTTCGGTGAGACCCATATCCATCAGCACTTTCAGCCGCTGGTGGCCACCGACCACCCGGCCAGTGGCCTTGTTCCAGATAACCGGCTCCACATAACCGAACTGCTCAATGGAGCGTTTCAGCTTCTCGTATTCGGCATCGCCGGGTTTCAGATCTTTTCTGGGGTTATAATCCGCAGGCAGAAGGTCTGCCGTATGTTTGCGTTCAATAATCATACCAGCCCCCACTCAGCAAAAGCCTCGAAGCCGCCAATGGAGCGGATAAAGGTTCTTGCTGTTTCTACGATTTCTTCGTATGGAATACCGCCCACGGTCTCATCACCAATGGCACAGCAAAGTTCCACAGGCTTGCCGGTGCGCTGGGCTTCCAGCCACGCGTAAATGTTCACGCTGACATCCGCTTTGCTCAGATCTTTTCCGTGGAGGCCGCCGCCAGTAACAGAGTCGGCCATGTCGCTGCCCAGCTTGCGGTTGGTAGCACCGGTGTCCACATTGGTGCCGCCGGTCCAATCACCCAGGGGGTTGACGATGGCACCGGGATACTGGAATCGGATGGTTTCGGAGCTGACGTTGCTCTGGCAGATAATAAGCTGGTCGCCGTCCAGGATATATTTGCCGTCAAAGGGATACTGATCGTAGATCGCCCGGGCAACATTGGACATGACTCTCTGCTCCTCGGTCAAGGGCACACCTTTGAAGATGCCGTTGTCGCCGCAGCGGATTGATTCTGCCTGGTTCCGGGCCAGGTGGGTATCTTGGGGAACTACCACCAGATCCACATCCAAATTGCCTGCAATGCGGTGGACGGCGGCGGTGATCTTTTTCACGTTCAGCTTGGCGGAGGTTTCTGCAATGATATGGCACACTCCATAACCGATCAGCACCTCCACCGCAACCTTGGGATCGATCTGGGTTTCGTATGCAATGTCGACCACGGCACCGGCAATTCTGTCTGCCACCTTGTCCGGGTGGGCAGGATTAACTTTTTCAAACATTAAGGTTCCTCCCATTGTATCAATGATGTTGTGTGTTTACTGCTTGCCGCCTGTGCGGGCTTGGAGTAACCGCTCCATTACATCGTCCTGGGGTGTGGCTCCGCTGTACTCGCTGGAGCAGTTCTCCCGGACGATTTGGAATATCTCCATCCACAGACGATTGGTCTGTGACATGAAGTTTTGGCTCATAGCCACATAGGGACTCTGGATCGCATTGCCTGTGGTGGGATGTTTGGCAAGGAAACCATACTCGGTGATGGCCTCCTCACATTGAATCCAGCGGGCCACACTCATGGCATAGCGTTCCAGAAGCTGTGGCGAAACCAGTGCAGTGCATCTGCGCTCGGCAAGCCAGTTCCAAGTAGCTTCGTACACTTCGGCAGCAATGAGCTTTTTGCCGTCTTTCTGGGTGGCGGATAGCATAGCAGAGGGCTTGGGCATGGGCTGACCTTCTAAATCGGCTGCGTTATCGAAGTCAATGACAGTCAACGCTCTCTTGCCGGGGTTGCCTTCTGCGATTTTTTCGGCCAGGGGCTTCTTTTTTGCACCTGCACCGACTCTTGCCCCACCACGGTTGGTACCGTCTTTTGCCACAGTTTCACCTCCTGTCGGCGGGGCCGGGTAAATACCCCCTTTGAATTTGCGATTTCGCGCACGTGACCCCACGCCCGTTGCACCAGATATTAGCTGTAGAGATTTGACACCCCCCTACCCGGTGAAGGAATCGCATACATTTTGGTGCGAAACCTCCTAACGGTTGTGCCAGCGGTCGCCGCGTTCAGCGTGGAGCTTTGCGTGGCATGACTTACAAAGGGCAATCAAATTCTCTGTGGCGTGTGTGCCTCCTTCTGAGAGAGGCAGCTTGTGGTGGATCTCTTCGGTGGGTGTCAGCTTTCCGTGCTGCTGGCACAGCTCACACAGTGGGTGGGCTTCTGCATAGCGGTCACGGATGCGCTTCCATGCTCTGCCGTACCTACGGCGTACAGCCGGGTCACGGTCGTACTTCTCGTAGCGTTGTGCTTCCTTTTTTGTGTGTTCCTCACAGAACCTTCCGTGTGTCAGCTTGGGACAGCCGGGGTAAGAGCATGGGCGTTTGGGTTTACTCGGCACGTTTGCCCTCCTTCCTGCGTCGGTGACGGAACTTAAAACGGAGGATGTACCAGATCTGCTCCAGATAGGAAACCTTGCGGTACCCCATAGAAGACACCTCCTTCCAGGCATAGAAAAAGCCCCATGGGATTTGCTCCCATGAGGCCGTTCCGAATTTTCTTGGCAATTATAAGGATATCACAGGGTAAGGGTGTCTTTCTATGTCTTTTAGTGTCCTGTCATGCAACGCTGGGGATATTGCAGGAACCGAGTGCCCGATGATGGAGCTTGTGAAGGTACCGAAGTTCGTAGCCCATGTCCACGGCGATCTGCTCCCAGGTCTTGAAGCACAGATACCGCAGTTCCAGCAGAGTCTGATATTCGGGGTTTTCCACAGCTTTGATAATGGCGACAATGTCTCGCTTCAGATCCACCAGCTGGTCAATATCGGCATTGATCTCGTTTTCCAGATCAATGATTTTCCCGATAATGTCCTGCATACGGTAGACATTGCGGCTGCCACCACCGGGCATATCGCTCATAGTGGCTGTGGCCTTGGTGGTCAGATCCCGGAGGGACAAGACCTGCTCCAGCTTGCTGTTGATACGCTGATCCAGGCGGTAAGCCTGTCCGAGATATTCTTTTGCAGTCATATTCATACCTCCAAATTTGCCTTGACGGCATCGATAAGGGCGGATTGTTTTTTTTCTTTCTTTCGAAGGGCGGACATAATCCGCTCGTCGATTGTGTTGGCTGTGATGATGTGGTGGATGACCACGGTGTCCGCTGTCTGGCCTTGTCGCCATAATCTGGCGTTGGCCTGCTGATACAATTCCAAGCTCCAAGTGAGGCCGAACCAAATCATGGTGGAACCGCCAGCTTGGAGATTGAGACCGTGGCCAGCAGAGGCTGGATGGATCACCGCTATCGGGATTTTTCCTGTGTTCCAGTCAGCGATGTCTTTGGAGGTGGAGATCTCCCGTACTGAGAAGCGTTTCTGGATTCGCTCCAGATCGTGCTTGAACCAGTAAGCCACCAGAACAGGTTTGCCGTTGGCGGCTTCAACTAGATCTTCTAAGGCATCCAGCTTGCGGTTATGAAGTTCGATGTAGTGGCGGTCTTCGCTGTAAACGGCACCATTGGCCATTTGGGACAGTTTATTCGCCAGTGCTGCGGCATTTCCAGCATCGATTTCTTCACCACCCAGGGAAAGCACCATTTCTGCTTTCATGGTGTCGTAGGCTTTTTTCTCTTTCTCAGAAAGGGCCACTTTTATCTCGTTGATCACGCATTCTGGCATGGCCAGATGGTCAACGGCTTTCATGGAAATGGTGATATCGGAGATCTGACGGAAGATGGCATCCTCGGCTCCGGGAAGCGGCTTGTAGGAGAACACCACCTGGCCGTTTCGCTTATCTGGCTGGAAGTAGCTGTTTCTGTAATGGGTGATGAAGCGACCCAGCCGCTGGCCCATGTCTAGCAAGCGGA
>JBJDYI010000298.1:0-4754 GCA_051867165.1 Faecousia sp.
ATCTTCTACTTCATGCTGATCCGTCCTGAGAACAAGCGGAAGAAGGAAGCAGAGCAGATGCGCGCCGCTGTCAAGACTGGTGACAAGATCACCACCATCGGCGGTATCACCGGCACTGTTGTCAACGTGAAGGACACCCGGATTGTTCTGGAAACCGGTGCTGACCAGGTTCGTATTGAGCTGGAGAAGTGGGCCATCTCTTCCAACGAGACGGCTGCAGAAGCTGCAAAGGCAGAGGCCAAGAAGGCTCAGGAAGCCAAGGCCAAGGCCAAGGCTGCCAAGAAGGCTGAAAAGTAAGGTTAAAACAGGCTCCGGACTTCCGGGGCCTGTTTTCTTTTTTGGTCAATCATGTCCTTCGCATCTTTGCAGAGGCAACCGATGGCCGTTCCTGCAATATAAAATAAAGAAGTGCGTCCGATAGAAAATGCCCGGTACAGTCATTGTACCGGGCGATCTGCTTTTTTACAGGTTCTTCATGACGGCGTCAGCGTATTCTGCACCGGTGATGCCGCCTGCACCCACAACCAGATCGGCGCAGGCATCCATGGCCTTTTCCAGCCTGTCAGCGGCTTCTGTGCGGCAAATGTGGCGCAACAGCATGGCAGCGGCCTTGATCATACTGGCGGGGTTGGCGTAGTGCCCCATGCCCCGCTCGATCATCCGGGGCGCGGAGCCATGAATGGCTTCGAACATGGCATACTTGTCACCCAGATTGGCGCTGCCGGCGGTGCCAACACCACCCTGAAGCTGAGCAGCCTCGTCAGTGATGATGTCGCCGTAGAGGTTGGGAAGCAGAATCACCTGGAACTGCTGACGCAGGGGATCCTTCAAAAGGTTGGCAGTCATGATGTCGATGTAGTAATCTTCCACGGTGATGCCGGGATAATCCTTGGCGATCTCATGGGCGATGGCAGTGAACTTGCCGTCGGTTTTCTTCATGATGTTGGCCTTGGTGACCACGGAGACATGGGTTTTTCCATTATTCTTGGCGTACTCAAAGGCAGCACGGGCGATGCGCTGGGTGCCAAGATCTGTGGTGACCTTGAAATCCACCGCCATACCGGGCAGTTCCAGACCACGGCTGCCCAGGACATATTCACCCTCGGTGTTTTCCCGGAAGAACATCCAGTCGATGTTCTGTTCGGGGATGCAGACGGGACGGCAGTTGGCGTAGAGGTCCAGTTCCCGGCGCATGGCCACGTTGGCAGACTCCATGGTTCCGCCGTGGGGAGTAGTGGTGGGTCCTTTCAGCAGCACATCGCAGGCCTTGATCTCTGCCAGAACATCGGTGGGAATGGGCTGGTTGCAGGCGATCCGGTTCTCAATGGTCAGACCGTTGATCTGCTTGAGAACGATGGAACCTGCCTCAATTTCGTCGGCCAGCAGTGTTTCCAGGACGTTGTAGGCGTGCTGGGTGATGATGGGGCCGATACCGTCGCCGTCAATCACACCAATGATGACCTGCTTTTTGGTAGCAAAATCGGTCTTGGTGGTATCCATGTTGGCGATCCTTGTCATCTGCTCTTCCAGAATCTTCTTAAAGTGGTCCAGTGCCATGTTGATATCATTCATTATTGTCCACCCTCCTTGGTGTAGTTCAGCAGTCCGCCGGCCTTCAAAATGGCCTTCTGGCGGCTTGTAAAGTTACAGACGGCGTTAAAGGAATTGCCGCTGGTTTTGTCGGTAATGGTGATCTTTCCTGCGTCTATGCCGGAGAAAATGTCAGCAAATTCCAGGGTGGTGTCCTGATTCAGCTTGTCGTAATCTTCGGGATTTTCAAAGGTCAGGGGAAGAATACCGGCATTGATCAGGTTGGCCACATGAATCCGGGCAAAGCTCTTGGCAATGACGCAGCGGATGCCCAGATACATAGGCACCAGAGCGGCGTGTTCCCGGGAAGAACCCTGGCCATAGTTGCTGCCGCCAATGATGACGCCATCTCCGGCTGCTTTGGCACGTTCGGAGAAGGTGGGGTCGCAGACTTCAAAGCAGAATTTGCTCAGGAAGGGAATGTTGGAACGGTAGGGCAGAATCTTGGCGCCGGCGGGCATGATGTGGTCGGTGGTGATATTGTCGCCAACTTTCAGAACCAGTTTTGCGCGAAGCTCGTTGGTAAATGCTTTGCTCTTGGGGAACTCCTTGATGTTGGGGCCTCTCAGAACCTCTGCGGCGAGAGCGTCCTCAGCAGGCAGGGGAGGGAGAACGGCGGAATCGTTCACCAGGAAGGCGTCAGGCATCTGAATCGAAAGCGGTTCAGAAATGGTGGTGGGATCAGTAATATAGCCCGTCAGAGCGGAAGCTACCGCAGTTTCGGGAGAAACCAGGTAAACCTGGCCGTCCTTGGTGCCGGAGCGTCCCAGGAAATTCCGGTTGAAGGTCCGGAGAGAAACGCCGCCGGAATTGGGGGAGAAGCCCATTCCGATGCAGGGGCCGCAGGCACATTCCAGAATTCTGGCGCCGCTGGCGAGAATGTCAGAAAGGGCGCCGCAGTTGCTCAGCATGGTGAGTACCTGACGGGAACCGGGAGAAACCGACAGGCTGACAGAAGGGTGGACGGTCTTTCCCTTCAGCATAGAGGCCACCTTCAACAGATCCATCAGGGAAGAGTTGGTGCAGGAACCGATACAGACCTGATCCACCTTCACGTCCTTCAGGGAAGAAACCTTTACCACATTGTCAGGGCTGTGGGGGCAGGCGATCAGGGGCTCCAGGGTGGAAAGATCAATGTCGATGATCCGGTCGTAGACGGCATCCGGGTCGGATGCCAGGGGGATGTAATCTTCTTCCCGTCCCTGAGCAGCCAGGAACTGGCGGGTGATGTCATCGGAGGGGAAGATGGAAGTGGTGGCACCCAGCTCGGTGCCCATATTGGTGATGGTGCCGCGCTCAGGGACGCTCAAGGTGGCGACACCTTCGCCGCCCCATTCCACGATGGCGCCCACACCGCCCTTGACGGAGAGGAGGCGCAGCAGTTCCAGGGACACGTCCTTGGCAGTGACGTACGGTCTCAGCTTGCCGGTGAGATTCACCTTGAACATTTTGGGCATCGTGATGTAGTAAGCGCCGCCACCCATGGCCACGGCTACATCCAGGCCGCCGGCACCGAAGGCCAGCATGCCGATACCGCCGCCGGTGGGGGTGTGGCTGTCAGAGCCGATCAGAGTCTTGCCGGGCTTGCCAAACCGCTCCAGATGGACCTGATGGCAGATGCCGTTACCGGGCCGTGAGAAGTGAACGCCATGCTTGGCGGTGACGGTCTGCAAATAGCGGTGGTCGTCGGAGTTTTCAAAACCGCACTGTAATGTGTTGTGGTCCACATAGGCGATGGAGAATTCCGTTTTCACCCGGGGGATGCCCATGGTCTCAAATTCCAGATATGCCATAGTACCGGTGGCGTCCTGGGTCAGGGTCTGATCAATCCGAAGGGCCACTTCGGACCCGGGTGTCATATCCCCGGATATCAGATGATTTTTAATGATTTTCTGAGCAATTGTCATTCCCATGGTTACACCTCTCCGAACATATGAATTTTGGCATTGACGATGTGCTTCGCACTGAGGTCCCGGGCCAGCTCTGCATTGCCGGCCTTGATGGCGTCAAAGATCTCGTGATGCTCCTGTAAGGTGCAGGATGCCCGCACTTTATCTTCCATGGCCACCCGACGGTAACGGCGGGTTTTCCGGTGAAGGGGCACCAGGGTGTCCTTGATGACGTTACGGCGGCTGAGCTTGCAGATGCAGGCGTGGAAATCATCGTCTGCCCGGCGCAGATGCTCCGGATCCCACTTGGCAAAGAAGAAATCCATCATGTCCACAATGTGCTGCAATTCCTCCAGGCCCTCCGGAGTCAAATTCAAGGTGGCGTAATAGGAGGCCAGACCCTCAATTTTTTCCCGGATCTCCATGATGTCCCGCACGTCTTCTTCTGAGATGCCAATGACCCGGGAGCCTTTACCAGTATCCTCGATCAGATGCTCCTGCTCCAGGCGCCGCAGGGATTCCCGGATGGGGGTGCGGCTGACGCCCAGCTGTTCCACAAGCTTCAGTTCCGTGATGATTTCTCCCTTGGGATAAACACCCTGGATGATGTCGTTTTCCAGTTTATCAAACACCTGGTCCGCTAGGGATGTTGTTTTGAATTGTTTCATATCGGTTCCTCCATCAACGGGTCCGGAACCGGCCGGGTGCCAGCCGTTCCAGCATTTCTTCCAGTTCCCGGTCGGTCATCACGTTCTGACGGCCATCCTCATACTCCTGATCGATCCAGTCCTTCATGGCCAACACGATGGGATCTTTCTTGGAAACCTTGTGCTCTTCATCCAGGCGGAAATGGCCGTTGATCCAGTAGGCGATGCCGGCAAGGCCGGAGGTCTTGCTGATCTGTACCGTGGGGGGCTTGCCCAGAATCTTCCGGGTGTCGAAAATGGTGTAGATTTCTTCGTCCTTCATCAGACCGTCGGCGTGGATGCCAGCCCGGGTGACATTGAAAGCGCTGCCCACATAGGGGGTCATGGGCGGGATATCGTAGCCGATTTCGTTCTTGAAGTAATCGGCAATTTCCGTAATGACCGTGGGCTCCATGCCGTCCATGGAGCCCCGGAGGGAAGCATACTCAAAGACCATGGCCTCCAGAGGCACGTTGCCGGTGCGCTCACCGATGCCCAGCAGCGAACAGTTGACGGCGCAGGCGCCATAGAGCCAGGCGGTGGAGGCATTGGTGACGGCCTTGTAGAAGTCGTTGTGGCCGTGCCATTC
>JBJDYI010000299.1:0-18045 GCA_051867165.1 Faecousia sp.
TTCCGGTTCAGGCTCACATCCACGGTGGTACGGGAGCCGGTGCCGGCCACATCCCAGATGTGCATGCCCTGGATCTTGTCACAGACCTGGACACAGCGCATGCACTTGATGCACTTGGTGGCATCGCGGATGATGGGGGTCTCGAAATTCAGGGGCTTGCGCTCCAGCTTGAGCTCATAGGGCTGCTGATGGATGTTCAGTGCCCGGGCCATGTTCTGCAGCTCGCAATTTCCGCTGCGGATACAGGCGGTGCACTCAGAACGGTGCTGGCTCAGCAGAAGATGCATATTGGTGCGTCTTGCCTCACGGACACGGGGGGTATTGGTGTGAACCACCATGCCCTCCAGGACCTGGGTGTTGCAGGAGGGAACCAGGCGGTTGGTGCCTTCCACTTCCACAACGCACATACGGCAAGCAGCGATCTCATTGATGTCCTTCAGGAAGCACAGGTGAGGAATGGGAATACCAGCCTTCTCTGCAGCCTCCAGAATGGTTGTACCCTTCGGCACGCTCAGTTCGCGGCCGTCAATCTTGAAATTTACCATTTTTCCACACGTCCTCCCTTGAAGATTCCATAGCCAAAGTGGTCACAGCGCAGGCAGCGGGAGGATTCTTTGGTAGCCTCCTCACAGGTCATGCAGTGTTCCATGCAGGTAAAGTCGTTCTTACGCTCGGCTGCGGCACGCTCACGGCAGTTGACACGGCCTCTGGGGTTCAGATCAGCGCAGCGGGGAGTGGGAACTTCCACATCCACCTTGATCTCATGGTTGAAGCCCAGGTACTCATCAATGTTTGCAGCAGCAGCCTTACCGGCAGCGATGGCGCGGATGACGGTTGCGGGACCGGTGACACAGTCGCCGCCAGAGAAAACACCCACCAGGTTGGTCTTGGTGGTGGTATCGGCAACCAGTGTACCGCCGCGCTTCACCTTAATGCCGGCATTTTCAAAGGTCTGATACTCAATGGCCTGGCCAATGGCAACGATGACAACGTCAGCGGGAATCCGGACAGGATCCACAGAGGCGGTGTTGGGACGGGGACGACCGGCCTTGTCCATCTCGCCAATGATCTGGGGCTGAGCCCACAGAGCGACAGCCTTGCCCTCGGCATCCACTTCCACCTTCAGAGGTGCGTGCAGGGTCAGGACCTCTGCGCCCTCTGCGATGGCGCCTTCCACTTCCTCTGCCTGAGCGGTCATGTCCTCCTGACGGCGGCGATAGACACAGGTAACGGTCTTGGCGCCCAGACGGACAGCGCTGCGGGTGCAGTCCATGGCCACGTTGCCGCCGCCGATGACAGCCACATTCAGGCCGGTGAAGTCAGGCATTTCGTCGTTGCCGATGCCACGCAACATCTCAACTGCGGAGATGACACCCTTGGCATCTTCACCCTCGATGCCCACCTTCTTGTCGGTGTGTGCACCGATGGCAACATAAACAGCATCGTAGTTCTTCTTCAGTTCTTCAAAAGTGATGTCCACGCCAACCTTCACATTGGTGTGGGCCTCAATGCCCAGGGACAGGATGGAGGCGATTTCGCCGTCCAGCTTCTCTCTGGGGTAACGGTAGCTGGGGATACCATAGCGCATCATGCCACCCAGCTTCTTGTGCATATCGTACACGGTGACCTTGTGGCCCATCAGGGTCAGGTAGTAAGCAGCCGTCAGGCCGGAAGGACCACCGCCGACCACAGCGACAGTCTTGCCGGTGGCTTCGGCGCAGGGAGGATTCTCCACATCGCCTGCCATGTCAACGGCGTAACGCTTCAGGCCGCGGATGTTGATGGAGCCATCCACCATGTTGCGGCGGCAGCGGTTCTCACAGGGATGCTCACAGATGTAAGCGCAGGAGACGGGGAAGGGATTGTCCTTGCGAATCAGCTTGACCGCATCAGCGCAGCGGCCTTCATTGACCAGAGCCACATAGCCGGGGATATCCACAGCGGCGGGGCACTTCGCCACACAGGGAATGGAATCTTCCAGGCCACCCAGGCAGCGGCCGGTCTTCACATGCTCCTCAAAATCATCCCGGAACGCAACCAGTGCGTTCAGCACCAGCTGGCCGGCATCGATACCGATGGCGCAGTCAGCGGAGTCCACAACGACCTGAGCGGTGGTCTTGATCCGATCCAGAATGTCTGCATCGGGTTCGCCATCCAGAATCTCACGGATCATCTGGGAGAGCTGGTCCAGGCCAATACGGCAGGGAACACATTTACCACAGGTCTGAGCCTGGCACAGATTCAGGAAGTTCAGAGTCATATCCACAGGGCACAGGCCGGGAGGATTTGCCTCAATCCGGCGCTCCATGCTGCTGTAAATCTGCTCGATGACAGCCTGAGTCTGAGCGGGCATTTTTACTTCAAGTCTGCTCATACAAAATCATACCTTTCCTAAGTTTTACCTTTTCATTTCCTATTGCAATGCCACTTGGCAGGTATTGCGGGGTAATAGATTGTCAAGGCCATGCCTTGACGGTTATATGCTACCATAAAAGGGACTTTTTTGCAAGAGTTGCACATAGCTAACCGAAGCATTTTTCAATTTTTTGGCAGATTTATATAAAAACCCAATGGTTCTCTCCAGACCAAATTCCAAACTTTTGGTGCAAATTGCCCATTGTATTTAATATGCTAAAAAAATACCGATTTCTCATGAAATCGATAGGAAATAACCGATATTTTCATATCATATTTTTTTATTTTCTTATCAAGAAATCCACAAAATTCATTTGTGTCCATTTGCATCCATGCTGGATTGGGCCTCGTTTCCAGTCCTGAAACAGGAAAAGGCCGGAGCCCCCGTGGCGGGGAATCCGGCATTGTATATTAGAGATTTTTCTGGCAGTTCAGCAGCCAGCGTCTTTTATATTTCAGCTGTGTGTACTGTAGGATTTTCCCATAGTACAGTGGATTGGCCACGCCGCCCAGAATTCCCACCACCGGCAGGCCCTGGATAAATTTCAGCAGCAGCATATCCACTGCGAACACCGCCGCGGTATCCCGGATTTGAGCATGGAAATCCGCATCTGAAATCTCCCGTTCCCCTTGCAGAAGCCAATCGTTGACCTCCCTGTTCCGGCGGAACCATTCTTCTCCCGCGCTTAACGATGCCGCCATCATTTTCAGAATCAGCATCTGTTCAAACCGGTCTTCATACCCGAAGCCATAATGCAGCGCTGTTTCGTAAATACCTCGTAGCACCGTGGTCAGGAACAGAACAATATCCGGCATCCCAATGCCCATGGCCCCCAGACCGATGCCCTCTATCGTGGTCATAGCCAGATTCAGATGGCTGGATTTTTGGGCATTTTTGTGCATGTGCTTCATCTCCTTCCGGTTCCCGGTGGTTTTGAAGCCTTCACTGCGAGCCGTGTGTTTTTGAGTCAGGGCCTCTTTTTTGTATGTTTTCTCAATGATAACCCTGCCATGCTGAAACACCAGCTCAAAGCCTTTGCCAAAGGCGCTGTTCAGGCCCATGTAAACCTTTTCCGGCACCTTGTCTTCCATCATTTGCTTCCAGCCCGGTTTTCTTGCCTTCACCGCCGCGACCATGATCCTGTCTTCCCTGCGCTGCAGCGTTCTGAATTCCTTGTTCAGGGATTTGATCTGTTTTTTCTGAAGCTTATCCATTGGCGATCACCCTTTGAAGCAGCAATATCCTCAGTGTTTCTGATCATATTATAACGGTTTTCCAGAAACCTGTCAATTTCCACAGCAGAGATTGCCAATCACTTAAACCGACTGATTACTTGCTTTTACACTGTATTCGTGGTAAAATAAATAAAATATACAGAAATATATAATCAGGAGAAACCAACTATGGAGGAAAAGCGACGGAATGTCCTGGCAGACCTGTGCATTGTTCTCGGTATCATTCTGACCCTGACCATTGGCTGGACCGTGTATGATAATACCGCAGACCGCAGCGGCTGGATCGAAAGAGACGGCCTTTATGCCTATCAGGATTTTCACGGCAACAAAGTGACGGGATGGCTGCAGCTGGAAGAGGACACCTACTATTTTGGTCAGGATCATATCATGGTCACCGGTTGGCAGGAGCTGGAGGGAAACCGCTACTATTTTGGTACCGACGGCATTATGGATACCGGGTGGAAAAACCTGGACGGTATGCGTTTCTATTTCGATACCGACGGTATTTTGCACACCGGCTGGCTGGATTTGGACGGGAACCGGTATTATCTGGATTCCAACGGCGCCATGGCCACATTCTGGCAGGAGCTGGGTGACAATACCTATTACTTCGATGAAGAAGGCGTCATGTACACCGGCTGGCGGGTTCTGGAGGGCGAAACCTACTACTTCCGGGAAACCGGCGAACTGGTCACCGGACGGGTCACGCTTGATGGCCAGAATTACTATTTTCAGGAAAACGGCGTGATGTTTTTCGGCTGGGAGGAAACCGACGAAGGCCGCCGCCACTATGCCCGGAATGGTATTCAGACCCTCGGCTGGGCGCAGATCGACGGGAAATGGTATTTCTTCGGAGAGGACGGCCTCACCACCACCGGCTGGCATCAGGAAGACGAGTATTGGTACTACCTGCTGGAAGACGGTTCTGCCGCTGTGGGCCCCCAGAAGATTGACGGCCAGCTGTACCACTTTACCCCCCGTGGAATCATGGTAGTGCTTGTCAACAGCGATCATCCTGTCCCGGATTACTACAAGCTGGAACTAAAGAACTTTCTTCCCTGGCATGATGTGGCTGCCATTGCCTTTGAGCCGCTGACCAGAATGTTGGCAGACTGCGAAGCCGCCGGCTATTCCTATGTATTTAATTCCGCCTACCGCAGCATCCAGACCCAGACAGACCTTCTCTATACCCGGACCCAGGAGCACATTGCCGCAGGTTACAGCGAGGAGGAAGCCTATCAGCAGGCCCGTCTGACGGTGGCGCTGCCCGGCACCAGTGAGCATCACTTAGGGCTGGCGGTGGATGTGCTGAATGTAGCCAATGCAAAAAACAAAGCCCTGGACTGGCTGGGGGAACATTGTTGGGAATACGGCTTTATTCTCCGGTACGCGGAAGAAAAAGCATCCATCACCGGCATTGTTCATGAGCCCTGGCATTTCCGTTATGTGGGCACCAAGGTCTCCATGGATATGAAGGATTCAGGCCTTTGTCTGGAAGAATACCTTGGCGCTGCCCCGGTTTCCAATTCTACAATTGATTCTTCTGCCCAATAACCCACATCCCCCCGGCTGGGGGGATGTTTTTTGCCTTTTTCGCCCAGGGCCAGTTGTCGATTCGCGTCTGAACACAAAGGGTTCCGTCGCAAAAGAAAGTGTCCCGGTGCTGTGACAGCACCGGGACGAAGGCTTTATTTATTCTCCAAATACCAGCCGAGCTGATTGTTAATGCTTCCGCCTGCTACATAACGGGAATAGTGGAACACATCTTCCAGCTTGGCATACCAGCCAAAGAGCTTGCCCTCCTCATCCGTACGCCAACCGGTGCCGAATTCCTGGGTGCCCTTATAAACGGTCCAGCAGTCAGGGTTGGCATCTATAAATGCCTGCAGCTGCTCTCCCGGCTCATTTTGAGAGACCAGCGGATTCCTCACCGTCGTCAAATGCGTCAGCTTCAGCTCATCCAGCGGAGAAAGATCTTCAATCTTGGTGTAACTGATATTCAGCATCTCCAGCTGGGTGCACTGGCGCAGGGGCTCCAGATCGGGAACGTAATGGCAGTTTGACATTTCAAGGAATTTCAGATTCTTACAGGCAGTAAAAGGTTCCAGGCTCTTGATGGGCGCGCCGGAAACAATCACCGCTTCCAGACTGGTCATGCCGGATACAAAGTCAACGGCGTC
Organism: Faecousia sp.; assembly: GCA_051867165.1. Classification (GTDB taxonomy): domain Bacteria; phylum Bacillota; class Clostridia; order Oscillospirales; family Oscillospiraceae; genus Faecousia. The sequence continues at coordinate 5,832 of JBJDYI010000299.1, forward strand.
CAGATATTCATTGTGACCAATATCCATATAGATCACTTCATTGCAGTAGACCAAATCATGGCTATTGTCGTCTGTCAGACCGGAAACCGCGCGCAGCACCTGGGCATCCGTCAGAGAGGTGCCGTTGCTGCCGAAGTACACCCGCCAGACCACCTTGGTCTTGTCCTGGTATTCCTCCCGGATTTTGGCCAAATCCTCGTTGCTGATTACCTTCCAGACCTTGTCGTAGGCACTTTTGCCTTCCACCACAATGCGGTCGCAATCTGTCATCACATCCAGAATGGCACGAAGTTTCTGGGGGAAGGCAGTCTCGGCTTCCACATTTTTGAGATCCTTCAGAATCACTTCCGTGTCAGCAGTGGAAATGGTCACGCCGCAGAAATCAAAGGAATAGTGGAAAGCCACATCCGGCACACCAGCCTTCAGCGTCCTCACATCCTCCAGGGCCAGGCGGCTGCCATTTGCAGCGCTCATCAGCTGCACCTCGCTCAGCTGGGGTAGCATCGCCAGCTTGGAGGACACTTCCTCTACATCCGCCGATGTCATGTCAGACAGGTCCAGGGTGGTGGTATTCGCATCATATTCCTTGCCCAGGATCATCACCGTGGAGGTAACGGCAATCTGGGGATACGCTTCCTTCAGCTGTGCCTGCTGCTCCAAAGTCAGGTCTGCCATGGGGAAATGAAGGCTCTGCAGTCGGGGCAGATACACAAGATTGCTCATCAGGGTTTCAAAGCCAAAGCTGCCCGGCTCCAGGGTCAGGGTTTCTGCCTGGGGATCCGCAGACACATCGCCCAGACGGATCCGATAAGAAACGGCACAATTCGGAAGCTGCTCCGTCAATGCGGCAAGCATGGCATAATCCTGGCAGCCCTCGGCGTTGATCTGCTCCAGATCCTTGAAATAGGTCTTTAGAATCCGGATGTCCTCTTCATTCAGTGTGGTGATGGTCAGCTGCCGGGCATCACTGGACTGGTAGCCGCCCTGGAAGGGCACATTCCAGAGGATCCGGCAATCCGGAAGATTGGCCTGTACTGCCAGATAATGGGCTTCCGAAACCGTCTCCTCCCGCAGATCCAGTTCCTGTTCATATTTTGCATAGGCAATGCCATCCACAAAAATATGGGTGCTCTGGTACCAGATAACCCCCAACAGGGCAGCCAGAATCAGAGACACGATCACAATGGCAGTAATCAAAAATTTCCGCATACCGGACATTCCTCCAAAATCGTCATTTCACATTACTTTAGCATATCCTTACAAATATTGCAAGGTTTATTGGCTTCTATTCCGGAAAAACAAACTTTTCATTGCCGCTTTTCCGGCAGCCCCGCAGGAGGGCTTCTTTTCATTGACAGGAAGCGGCAACCCATGATAAAATATTACTTAAGATTCCATTTCCCCCTCAGGAGGCTTTTTATGTTTTCCCCGGATTCCAAATTCATGCAAACGGTTGGCAGACTCACAGACCTGATTGTGCTGAATCTGCTGTTTATTCTGACCTGTCTGCCGGTGCTCACCATCGGTGCCTCCATTACAGCCCTGTACAGCCTGTGTTTCCGGCTCATGCGGGAGGAATACAGCGGCATCGTGCGCACCTATTTTCAGGATTTCAGACGTAATTTCAAGCAGGCCACCCTTCTGTGGCTGCTGCTTCTGGCTGCCGTTGTCCCTGCCCTTTATTATTGCAGCCTGCTGCTGAAAATGGGAGGTCTTGCCCGGTATGGCAGCATTTTGTTCCTGGTCATTACTCTGGTTGGCCTGATGGTGGGCAGCTTCGTGTTCCCCTGGATCAGCCAGTTTGAGAATACCACCAGCCAGTCTCTGAAAAACGCCCTGATCCTCAGTGTATCCCGGCTGCCCCGGACCATGTGCATTTTGGTCATCAATCTGCTGCCCGTCATTCTCCTGCTGGTCAGTCCTTCGCTGTTCCTGCAGATCAGTTTCCTTTGGGTGGCGCTGTATTTTGCCGCCGCGGCCTATATGAACACGGGCCTGCTTTGGCATGTATTCAAGCCCTATCGCACATAAATCAGCAAAAATCGGTTCCGTTTCACAGGATCATTGGCACCCGGTCAGCCGGAGCCGGATAATAACGAAACTTACAGCGTGCGCCCGGTTATTTTTTCGGAAATAGCCGGGCGCGTTTTTGTTTTTGAACAGGAAGGATGGATGTGCCGAAAAGAGGATAAAAGCACCGGGCAAAACCTGTCTGCGGTAGTGCCCGGTTTCTTTATTCTGCTACATAGACAATGCCGCAGGCATTGGGGCCTACATGGCTGCCGATGGCGGCACCCACGTTGATGATCTTATCGGCGGGGATATCATATCCCAGGGTGCCGAGCTTCTCCGCCAGCATCACACCGTTGGAACGCTCCCCGGTATACATGACATAAAAATTGTGCTCCTTGCAGGGCTTCTGGGTCTCTACCCGCTTGCACAGGAATTCCATGCCCTTGCGCATCCCCATGGCCTTGGCCGGCACCTCGATGGCGCCCTCCTCCGTCACCCGGATGATGGGCTTTACCTGGGCCAGTGTGCCCAGCTTATACACCGTCTGGCTGATACGGCCGCCCCGGTACAAATACTCCAGGGTATCCATGCAGGCATACAGAACGATTCTGTTCTGTATGGATTCCACGCCGGCCATAATTTCCCTGGCAGTCTTGCCCTCATCCCGCAGCTTTGCGGCGTATTCCAGAATCAGTCGGAGTCCGCCGGTGGCATTTTTGCTGTCCATCACATAGCAGTCGTCGCTTTCCGCCAGTTCCTTTGTGGCACATGCCGTCTGGTAAGTACCGCTGATGGCACCGGAAATGCTGATATACAGCGCCTCATCCCCTGCCGACTTGGCCTCTTCAAAGAGATCCAGCAGCAGCTGGGGGGAAGGCTGGGACGTTTTGGGATAGCCTCCTTCTGACAGGAGGTCATAAAACTGCTCCTTGGTCAGATTCACATTCTCCTGGTATTCATCCTCTCCGAAAAACACATTCAGAGGGATGCAGGCAATATTCATCTGCTCATACTCCTTCGGCTCCAGATCGGCCGAAGAATCCGTAATCAACCTTACCATGTTACGCCTCCTGGGTACACGAGCGAATTTTCTCCGCGATTCTTGCCTTTACCAATGCAGCAAGTTCTGCTGGCTTCATGTTCTGATATTCCTCATAAGGAATGGGCTTCAGGTAATGCAGCTGCATGGAAACCGGCTTACTGCCCTTCTGGTCCAGCACCTTAAAGCTGTCAATAAGGGCCACAGGCAGCACAGTACATTTGCTTTTGGTGGCGCAGCGGAAGCTGCCGCCGTGGAATTCCAGCATTTCATTGCCCAGGCGGCTCCGGGTGCCCTCCGGGAAAATCAGATAACTTCTGCCGTTTTTCACTTCCTCGGTGACAGACTGGATCACGGTCAGAGACTGACGCACATCCTCCCGGTCCATGGGAAAGGATTTGGTACACAGGGCAATCTGATGCAGGAAGGGAATCTTATACAATTCCTTCTTCAACACCGCGCCGATGGGAACATCACAGGTGGCCGCAATGGCAAGCACATCAAACATCCCCTGGTGGTTGGCGTACATCATGAAGCCGCCTTCCTGGGGGATGTTTTCCTGGCCGGTTACCGTCAGATCCACATTACCGCCCTTGATGGCTCTTTTCAGAATGAACTGAATGTGTCTCCACTTTTCCAATTCCGAGAATTTATCGGTATTCTTTGCATAATTGCAGAGTTTAAACCAGGCACCGGGCACGATCCACAGGTTCTTCAGCACCATTGTTACAATTCGATTCATGGGATTCCTTCCGTTTCCACTGTTTTCTTTACCGGGTATTTTATCACAAGTAATTCCTTTTTTCAATCCATTCCCCGGGAAACATCTGCATTATTGGAAGAATTCATGATTTCTTCACAAAAACACCCCTCCTTCGGGAGGGGCGTTTTGTTCTAATCCCGGCGCAGCGCCTGGATGGGATTCAGATTTGCCGCCTGGGTGGCAGGCAGCAGACCAAATACAACGCCGATCAGGGTGGAGAACACCACACTGACGACAATGGCGCTGACATCAATGGCCACCGGAATCTGCATCATGGCAGAGATCAGCTGTGCCAGACCGATTCCGCTGATGACGCCGATGATGCCGCCCATGCTGGTCAGCACCGCCGCTTCTGTCAGAAACTGCAGCAGAATCCGCTTTTTCTTGGCGCCGATGGCCTTCTTCAGGCCAATTTCCGCCGTCCGTTCTGTGACGGACACCAGCATAATGTTCATAACGCCGATGCCGCCCACCAGCAGAGAAATACCGGCAATCCAGATCAGCTGCGTATTCGTGGATTCCGACATTTTTTGCAGCTGCTGGGCCTGCTCCAGCATATCCTGGCTGCGGTAGTCAAAATTGCTGTCGGTGCCGATGATCTGCTTTTGGGTCAGCAAGTCGGCTGCAGACTTTCCGGTGCTGGCCATCACGTCGGTGTTTTCCACCTTAATGGCCACATTCTGGGGCTCGTCAAACCGATAAACCGTGGGCCACACGGTATCCGGCAGGTAGATGCTGCCGGCAGACTGATTCATGTACATCCAGTAATCGTTGATGGAGTTGATGGTCGGCGCAAATTCATCCGACAGTGCCACCACGCCCACCACGGTAAAAACATCGCCCTGCAGTTCGATCGCCTTTCCCACAGGAGACTCCCCGCCAAACAGTGTGGTCACCGCATTGGCATCCACCAGCGCCACCTTTCGGAAGTCCCGGAAATCCGATTCCACAAATCCCCGGCCGGATTTGACCTGAAGGCCGTAGACATTCAGATACTGTTCGTCAATGCCATAGACCGCGCCGCCGTTAAACATGGTATTTAAGTAGTATACGCCTTCGGCATAGGTACGGGCATAATACAAGGAAACCTTTTCCACGCCATCAATGGCTTCCAATTCCTGCCGGGTTTCCTCGGTAATCACCCGAACCCCCTGGGGAATTCCATTCCAGCTCATATCATAGACATAACCGCCCTGATTCAGCTGTACCGTGACCACGTTGTTGCCGGCACCGATGAGGTTTTCCTTAATCTGTTCGTTGGTACCCTTGATGGTGGACACAATTGTGATAATGGCCGCAATGCCGATGATGATGCCCAGCATGGTCAGCATGGAGCGGAGCTTATGGCCCCAGATGCCCTGAAAGGCAAGCCGGATATTTTCAATCATAGTCGCCCCTCCTTAACCATACAGATTGCTGAGATCGCCCTCCTGGGCCGCAACCCCGGGCTTCACATTTTTGCCATAGGGGAAAGCCACCAGATCCTCGGCAGTCATGCCGCTTAGAATCTCCGTGTAATTGCCCCACAGGGATTTTCCGGTGGTGACCCAGCGCTGCTCCAGCTTTCCGCCCGGGCCCAGAACATAAACATAGCTTCTGCCCAGTTCTGTCCGCAGGAAGGGGTTCTCCAGGTAAATCCCGTTCTTGCTTTCGGCATTGGAATACTGAACGCTGACATAGCTGCCTGCCTGCAAATCCGCTGTCTCGTCCACAAACACCTGGAAGGGATAGTAGGACGCATTGGGATTTCCATTGCCGTTATAGTAGCCTTCCCTGGTTGGGAAGTCTCCCATGGAATCAATGGTTCCGGTGTAGGTCATGCCAGTGTTCCAGTCGTTGACTGTCACCTCCTGGCCCAGCTTCATGTTCTCCTTTTCCAGTTCATTGATAAAGCCTTCGATATAAAAACCACCGCCGCCGGACACCTTCAGGATGGGCTGATTGGATTGCTTGGCTTCTTCTTCCGTCAGAACCGAAATCACCTTGCCATCGCTGTCGGCATAGATATTGCCATCTCCCACTTCCTTGAGCATAATCTGGTATTCCGCATCGGCCATTTTGATCTGGAATTCCAAATCCTTGATTTTCTTGAGCTGGTCAGACCGCAGCTGGGCAATCTGGGAGGCGGTATAGCCGCTGCCCAGGTCACTATTCGAACCATCTGAGGAAGAATCATCCTCCCACCAGAAGGATGCAGCGGAATAATCAGGAATCAGGGTGTCGGCAAAAGTGAAGGAATACCCACTGTTCTTTTTGGTCACCTTCAGGCATTGCCAAACCTTCTTGTCGCCCTCTTCCCGATTGCCGGACGTGACCTTGATCACCACATAGAAGTGGCTGCCGACGCTCAGTTCCGGTGTTTCCGCCTCTGACGCATTGGAAGGAGCAGACTGATCCTCCGCCAACGGCGGCAATTCCGGTTCCTGATCTTCCTGCTGTTCATGTCTGCCGCTGTCCCCTTCTTCTTCGGTTTCTTCGGTGCTCGTCTCCGTTTTCGGGGGATCCGTTTCCTGAGAATCCGTTACTGGTGGATCCGTTTCCGGGGAATCCGTCTCCGAGGGATCCGTGACAGTCGGTTCTGTCTCATCAGGCTCCGTTGGATCGGTTTCTTCCGGGATATTGGCGGCCTGAATCTGCGCTGCATGCCGCTCCGCGGCCCGGAACAGATCATCATCAATGGCCGTGCTGTCCAGGATCCAGTAGATCAAAGCCTTGTCCACAGCGCTGCCGTCATAGGTCATTCGGTTTGTTACATCCTGCATCAGAGGGTACAGTTCCGGTCCGTCAATGACCGCGCCAGAACCTTCCTCTTCGTCTGAATTGTCCGGTGTGCTGGGAATCACCATGGGCTTTAGGCTGTTGATATGCTTCAGTTCATCCTTGGCATCCTCCAGCTGCAGCTTCAGCTTTTCCACATCCAGCCGCTTCCGTTCCAGCTGCAGATCCGACAGGGTAGTATCAAATGTCATCAGCAGGTCGTCTTTTTTCACGGTGTCCCCTGGCTGTACCAGAATTTCTGTTATTGTCTGGGTGTCCGACAAAAAGACCGTCTGAATCTTGTCCGTTCGGACAGGACCATAGCTCTCCTGGACATCGCCCCAGTATTGGGTCATGCCCACATATTGAAAGGGAAATACATAAACCGGTTCCGATGGATTATGCCCTGCCTGATACCAGACGCCGCAGCCAATCGCCACCGCCAGTACCACCGCTGTGACGGCCAGGACTGGTTTTTTCCTTTTTTTCCAAAACAACTTCAACTTAGTTTTCATGGCTTGCCTCCTGTCCGCCGCTATCCTCGGTCCGAAGCTCGCCATCCAAAATGTGATAGGTTTTATCCGCACAGGCGGCAATGGCGCTTTCATGGGTAATCATGATAATGGTCATGCCCTCTTCGCTGAGCTTCCGGAAAATCTCCATGATCTGATTGCCGGATTTGGTGTCCAGGGCGCCGGTGGGCTCGTCTGCCAGCAGCAGATCGGGCCTCGTGACCATGGCCCGGGCAATGGCCACACGCTGACACTGTCCACCAGAGAGCTGATTGGGCAGAAAATCCATTCGCTCTTCCAGGCCCACCGCCTTCAGCGCTTCCTCGGCCCGTGCCCGCCGCTCCTTCAGGGGCACATCCGCATACAGCAGCGGCAGCGCCACATTGTCCCGGGCATCCAGCTTGGGCATCAGGTAAAAGCTCTGGAACACAAAGCCCAGGTGCTTGTTCCGGATTTCCGCCAGCGCATCGTCACTGAGATCCTTCAGATCCTTCCCATCCAATTCATAGCTGCCGGAAGTGGGGACATCCAGACAGCCAATGATATTCATCAGGGTTGTTTTGCCGGAGCCGGATGGGCCCATAATGGCCAGATAGTCGCCTTTTTCCACGGTGAGATTGATGTTCTTCAGAACACGGACCGGTTCCCGGCCCTGCTGATAATCCTTGCAGATGTCCGTCAGTTTCAGAATAGGCATCAGGCCACACCGCCTTCCACCATGACGGAATCTTCCATGGGTGCATCCCCGGCCACCTCTTCCACAGGTGCGGAACGGGTGGTTGCGACCCCTTCCCGGCAAAGCGTTTCATCGGGGAAGGCAATGTAGTCCTCTTCCGTCAGGCCTTCCAGGATTTCCACTGTGCCCATCATGTCATTCATGGTGCCCAGTGTCACAGTACGTTTTTCCAGCTTTCCCCGGTTTTCTGCCCAAACATAGGCGCTGCCATCCTCCTCGTAGCAAAGAAACGCCATGCTGACAGGAATACCTGCCACCGCGCCCTCCTCCTGGGCGATTTCCAGATACACATGCTGGCCCATCATAAGGCCGTCGGTGCTTTCCAGCTCCACATAGAAGGGATATTTGCTGGCCGTGGTCATTTCATCAGAGGAAGCGATATAGTAGTAGTTGTTGTTATTATCCTGGACGGGATTTTCATAGTCCACCAACGTCACGGTGCCCATCCAGAACTGGTCTTCATGGGTTCGGGACACAATCTTCATTCGGTTTCCTTCCACAATGCCGCCCCGCTGCAATTCTCCCAGGGTGCCTTTGATCCGGTAGGAGCCGGATTGCTGAATGGAAATATAGGGCAGGGGTTTTCCGTTGTTGTCGGTGCCGGATTCGTTCACCGCCTGGACCCGGCCCGTCACCGGAGCCAGGACTGTGGAATTGGCCAGAATGTCTTCGGATTTTTGGACTTCTGCTTCTTTGGTCTTCAGATTCAACTGGGCTTCCTTCAGGTCCACCTGGGTAGACTGAATCTGAATGGTATACTGCAGTTTGTCCGTACCGCTGACCCATTTTCTCTCTTTTTCCATCTGTGCGATCTGGGATTCATAATTTTCAATGGAAGCAATCAGCTGTTCCTTCTCCAGCTTCTGTTTGTCCAGGGTCAGCTGCAGCTCTTCCATGTCATAGGAAAACAGAGGGTCTCCCTCTTTCACATCGTCGCCTTCCTTAACAAACAGCTCCGAAATGGTCTTCTCCCCATCCTTCTGGATTTCCGCCACATGTTCGGAGACTACCATTCCCGCAAAGCGATCGCCGGGCGCAATACCGCCCATTGCCGCCAGATCCCGGACGGACTGGACGTAAACTGCCCCATCCTTACCGCTGCAGCCTGTCAGTAATGCCATCACCAGTGTCATCATCAAAATCAGTTTCCGTTTTCCATTCATGTGTGCATCCTCCATAGGTAATCCAGTCATTTTACTGCTACCATATTACGGTACATTCTTCAAAAAATCAAGGCGGAGGCCATTAAGGATTCCTTAATTTTAACTTAAAAGCTGTGATCATTTCATCCTCCGTATCGTCCATTTGGGATGTTATTATATTCACGTTCATCAGTTCATCATCCTCATGAAGGGAACAGCAGAAAAGGGCCGTGGCTTTCGCCACGGCCCTGGGGAATTATTATGCCAGTTCTACCTTGGAAGCCTTCTCGGGCAGGAAATACTTATCCATATCATAGATATTGTATCCGCCGAATTCCTTCTCGATTCTGCCGTTATTGCCATAACTGCAGATAAAGCGGTGACCGTCGATGCAGCACCAGTTCTCCATATCCCAGTGAATAAAGCCGTGCTCGTCGGTCTTCACCTCATCGAAATACAGATTAACCTGCTTGTTATGGTACTGAACCAGGTCGATCAGGTACCACTTGTCGTAGTCGCATTCCCACTTAAGCAGTTTATCCCAAACCTTCATGCCAACTTCATCCTTTCAAAGCTTAGCTGATGTAGCCAGCGGCCTTCAGCAGTTCCTTGGACTTCTCCAGGTTGTTGGGAGCCATCATAACGATGGGACCGGTGCAACCCATGCCGGATTCGGCATAGATGCCGGCCTTCCACAGCACCTTGACGGCGTCTTCCAAGTCCATGACCTCGATGCCGGGGATGCTTGCGGTGCAGGGCTCAGCAGGAGGAGCTTTGACTTCCTCTTCGGCAGCAGCAGCGGGAGCGGCAGCAGCCTTGCGCTCAGCCAGGATCTTGCTCAGGCCAGCCTTCTCAGCGGCAGCGTACTCAGCCTTTGCAATCTCAAAGACCTTGTTCTTAGCCAGCTGGGAAGCGTACTCCAGAGCATTAGCGATCAGAGGAGCGCCGGAAGCACGGGACACGATCAGGACCAGGTTCTCATAACCCTGGCCAATGCCGGGGCCGTAACCGAAGCCGGTGGACTCGAAGGTGCCACCGCTGGTGAAGGAGGACAGCATCTTGACCATGACGTTACCGGTCAGGGAGTCCATGACCATAACATCGGGGGTGCCCAGCAGGACGTCGTTGCCACGCAGGACAGCGCCGCCGTCAGCACGAGCGGAGGTAGCCCAATTCAGGTTGTAGCCACCTTCCTTCAGCTTGTTCAGAGCCATCTCGGCCTGACGAGCACCATCAACATTCAGAATACCGACGGTGGGCTCGCTGATGCCGCAAGCCTTTGCGGTGATGATGCCGGAGATGGTGTTCTTGATCATGCCTTCGATGCGGTCAGTGCTGGAGGTGCCGGTGGTGTTGGCAACGAACATCTGACGGCCCTTGGCGGGGGTAATCACGCGGCCAACGGTGGAAACACCGATGGGGAAAGGATAGTGCATGGTGACGGCGCCGTCAACTTCGTGGTTGGCCAGCATCTCGTCCATCTTCTTGTGGCCCTCGTCCTCGTTTGCAACGTGGACGGTGGTAACACCGGGAGCCTCCAGGGTGCCGATGTAGTACACATCGACGCCGCGGTCAGCGGCCATCTTTGCAGCGGCGATGGAGTTAACCTCGCCGTGCTCGCTGCCCATGCCGGTCAGAGCGATCTTGGGACGCTTGCCGAAAGAGCCGGTCTCCAGACCGTGTGCCATCTCCTCAAAGGTAGAGGCAATGATTTTTTCCAGATTCATGGGGAGTACCTCCCTTATTCTGCAGCCAGCAGGGTTGCTGCGAACTCACGCATAGCCTTGGCGATCATCTTCTTGACTTCGTCCTCGGAAACGCCAGCAGGAGCCTCGGGGCCGGAGTTGGCCTGGATGACGAAGGAAGCACCGTCGAACAGGTTGGTCATACGGCCCAGGAACAGAGAGCCCTTACCAATGATCATGCACTTGTTCATCTTGCCGGCCATGATCTGATCACGGAAGTAGCCGATAGCGGGAACACCGGAGGGAATGTGGCCCTGAGTGGGAGCCCAACCGGTCAGGCCGTACTTGTCAGCGAAAGTAGCGATGTCGGCACGGCCGATTTCGCCGCGCTTAACAGCCAGAGCAGCGATCATCTTGTAGTTAGCCAGAGGCACGTCACCGGCGCCAGCGGGCTTGGTGATGTCGGGGTTCTGCATCTCGGGGGAGTACTTGTCGATGTCAGTGATCTTCAGGCCGTTGCGGTCCAGGGACTCGGTGACCAGGCTGGAGATAACAGCCTGAGGAGCGGAACCGGTACCGACAGTGTGACGGCCAACGATGTTCAGGTTGATCTCGGGGGAGACACCGTCATCCTGGGTCAGGACAATGGCGAAGCCACCGATCATGTCTTCCATGATGGGCAGACCCTTCTTGACATGGTCCTTGCCGTTCATGCCCAGCTTAGCGGTGCAGCCGCCAGCGGTGACAACAACGCACTTGAAGGTGCCGGCAGCAACCAGAGAAGCAGCGTCGATCAGAGCGTGAGCGGGACCTGCGCAGAAGCCACGGACGTCGGAGCCGGTAGCATTGGTCAGGCCGGCGATTTCAGCAGCAGCCTTGGCAAAGTTGCCGCCGCCGCGCTGGTTCATGTCGCCGCAAGCCTCTTCGCAGCAGTCAACAACGTACTCAACGTCGGACTTCTCGATGCCAGCGTTCTTCAGGGCAGCCAGCATAGCCAGGACGGAGGAAGCCTTGGAGACCATGTTCTCGTGCATGACATGGCTGGACAGGTTCACGTCGATGTCATGAGCGCGGTTGACGCAGCCAACCAGAGCGCCGTTGTGGTACAGGGGCTCGGAGTGCTCTTCGGAAACCAGACGAGCGACTTCAGCGCCGTCGATGCCGTCAACAATGCGGGCAACGATGGTCTCGTCGATCAGGGGGTTAGCAGCGAAAACGGGCTTATAAGTCTCGACAAAGGACTTTTCCAGCTTAACCAGGGAGAAAACGTCAACAGCCTGCATCAGCAGCAGGAACTCTTCCTGAGGCATCATCTGGCCATAGGGTCCAAAGCGGTCAGCGACATCACAGGTCTTGTCGCACCAGGGCTGAGGAATGGCAGCCAGATCATCGGGAGTCTTGTTGCCGATATAAACCTGGTTGGGCCAGTAAGCCAGAACAGTGTTCCAGTCACGCAGATGGCTGGGCAGCTGCTTCAGATACTCAGATTCGGGGTTGACGATACGCTCGGTGGTCTGGGTGGTACCGTTGTGCAGCACCATATCAGGGGTATGAGCCAGGATATAAC
>JBJDYI010000300.1:0-17907 GCA_051867165.1 Faecousia sp.
GCGAAGGATTTGAACAGAGTGATGCGGTCACCGAGGAAGAAGTAAACGCCATCATCGCCAAGTATCCCCACATCGATATTGATTTTAGACCCGTAGAAGACTTTTCGGAAGAATAGCTCAAGAGGGCCAGGTTCCCAGTACTAGGAACCTGGCCCTTTCCTTCTTGATATCGGTAGGATGAGATAAAAAGTGGGCATAACATTGTTCTTCGACCGGTCAGAACAGGCTATCGTGGAAACGGACAAAAAATACGGTGGGTACTGCTACAATATCGCCTACAACATCCTCTCCAACCGGGAGGATTCGGAGGAAAGCGTCAGCGATACATATCTGGCGGCGTGGAATACGATTCCGCCCCTCGGGGTCCCAACTTTCTGAACGCTTTCCTCGCCAAAATCACCCGGCACATTTCCATTGACCGCTGGCGGAAGCTCAGTGCAAAAAAGCGGGGCGGTGGAGAAAATTCTTGCAACCGAGTCAAAAGAAAAGCGATTCGTGAGAATCGCGCAGCCGCAAACTGAAAGACTGTGTTCACCGGGGCTTGGGTCAGCGCCTCAACCGACTGTTTTTGACGGAACAGAACAGGATAATTTTTCTTGACTTTAGTACGCTAAAGTGATAAACTAATAAAGCGAAGAAAAGGAGGGACCTCTATGTATCTGCAGACAGAATCCATGGACCGGTTGTTTGAGACCATTTTGAATCTCGGCAGCAAAGAAGAATGTCGGGCGTATCTGGAGGACCTCTGTACGGTCAAAGAATTGCAGGATATGGCCCAGCGGCTGGACACTGCGGTGCTGCTGTCCAAAGGATACAGCTACAAGAAAATTATGGAACAGGTGCAGGTCAGCACCGCCACCATCGGTCGGGTCAGCAAATGCCTGAACTATGGGACCGGCGGCTACCGGCGGGCCATTGAAAAACTGGAAGCAGGGGAGGAACAGCCATGAAGCTCCAGGAACTGGATCTGAGCTTCCCGGAACAAATTATGTTCCGGCTGCGGTCGCTGTACAGCGCGGCAGGATACACCCGGTTCAAAATGAACAAATTCGAGGAATATGACCTCTATGCAGACCACAAGGATTTTCTCCTGTCGGATAGCGTGCTGACCTTTACCGACGGAAACGGCAAGCTGATGGCCCTGCGGCCGGATGTGACCCTCTCCATTGTAAAAGGCAGCAAGGATGATCCCCAGGGGCTCCAGAAACGCTATTACAATGAAAATGTTTACCGGGCAGCCCGGGGCGGCACCTACGGCGAACTGATGCAGGTGGGTCTGGAATGTATCGGCGCCATTGACGAAAGGGTCTTGGAGGATGTACTGATGCTGGCGGCCCAGAGCCTCGCCACCATCCGGGAGGATGCCATCCTGTGTGTCTGCCATCTGGGGCTGCTGACGGATGTGATGGAAGCCATTGGAATTCCGGAAAACCACCGGGATGCGCTGATGAAAAACATGGGGGAAAAGAATCTCCATGAATTGGCGGCGTTGTGCCGGGCCTGCGGCGTTTCGGAAGAGAATATCGGCATCCTGCAGCAGCTGATTTCTCTGAACGGAACGCCGGCCCAGGTGCTTCCCCGGGCCCGGGCACTGCTGGAAGGCATTGCCGGTGGCGCAGCGGTGGAACAGCTGACGCGGATTTCCGATGCCCTGTCCGACACCCCGGAGGGCGCCAGACTTCGTTTTGATTTCTCCATGGTGGGTGACATTCATTATTATAACGGTATTTTGTTCAGAGGATTTCTGCCCGGTCTGCCGGACAGCGTTCTCACCGGCGGCCAGTATGACAATCTGATGAAGAAAATGGGCAGGCGCTCCGGTGCTGTGGGCTTTGCGGTGTATGTAGACCGGTTGGAACGGCTGGAGGAAATCCCCCAGGCGCAGCCGGAAACCACCATGCTGAATGTGGCGCTGCCCAAGGGCCGGCTGGGAGAAAAGGTCTATGCCCTGTTTGAGAAGGCCGGCTTTGAATGTCCTGCCATCCAGGATCCGGGCCGGAAGCTGGTGTTTGAGAACCCGGAAAAGGGGGTTCGCTACTTCTGGGTGAAACCCTCGGATGTGGCCATTTATGTGGAGCGGGGCGCTGCCGACATCGGTGTGGCGGGCAAAGATATCCTGCTGGAGCAGGAACCGGATGTCTATGAGCTGCTGGATTTGGGACTCGGCAAGTGCCGCATGGCGGTGGCCGCGAAAGCGGATTTCCATGAGGATCCCCGAAAGACTCTCCGGGTGGCCACCAAATTTGAAAACATTGCCGCGAGGTTCTACTGCGGCAAGGGCAGGGATATCGACATCATTCATTTGAACGGTTCCATTGAACTTGCGCCGCTGCTGGGGCTGTCCGATGTGATCGTGGACATTGTGGAAACCGGAAAAACCCTGGAGGAAAACAACCTGTGCGTCTATGAAACCGTGGTGCCCATCAGCGCCCGGCTCATTGCCAACAAGGCTGCTTATCCTTTCAAAGGAAAACAAATCGATGAACTGGCAGCGGCTATGGCTGCCCGGTTGGAGGAATAGACCATGATTAAAATCATGAAATACGGCCAGGTGCCCGTCAGCGAAATCTTTGCCCGGATGGAGCCGGCCTTTAATGTGGAAGCCATTGTGGCGGATATCATTTCCAATGTCCGCAGCCGGGGTGACGCAGCCCTCTATGAATACTGCGAAAAGTTTGACCGGGCAAAGCTGACGGCCCTGCAGGTTTCCAAGGAGGAAATCGAAGAGGCTGTTGCCTCCGTGGAGCCGAAGTTTTTGGAGATTCTTCAAAAAGCGGCGGAAAATATCCGCATCTTTCACCAGAGACAGGTGCGAAACAGCTTCGTGTTGACCAGGGAAAACGGTGTGGTCCTGGGTCAGAAGATCATTCCCGTGGACCGGGCTGGCCTGTATGTCCCCGGCGGCACCGCTGCCTACCCTTCCACGGTGCTGATGGATTCCATCCCTGCGAAAATTGCCGGTGTCCGGGAAGTGGTGATGGTGACGCCCCCCAATGTGGAGGGAAAGGTCAATCCTGTGATTCTGGCCGCGGCCAGCATCGCCGGGGTGGACAGGATTTTTAAAGTGGGCGGCGCCCAGGCGGTGGCAGCCCTGGCCTACGGCACGGAATCGGTGCCCCGGGTGGACAAAATCGTGGGTCCCGGCAATGCCTTCGTGGCAGAGGCCAAGAAGCAGGTCTTTGGGCAGGTGTCCATCGACATGATCGCCGGTCCCAGTGAAATTCTCATTGTGGCGGATGGGGCCTCCAATCCCCGCCATCTGGCGGCCGACTTGCTGAGCCAGGCGGAGCATGACCGGTTGGCCAGCGCTGTTCTGGTGACCGACAGCGAGATGCTGGCCGCAGCGGTTCAGGCGGAGCTGGAAGTCCAGATTCCCCAGCTGGAGCGTGCCGACATTGCCCGGGCCTCCATCGACAGCAATGGCAAAATCATTGTGGCGGAAAATCTGATGCAGGCCATCGATATCGCCAACGAGATCGCACCGGAACACCTGGAGCTGTGCGTGGATAACCCCTTCGACTATCTGGATGCCATCCGCCATGCCGGTTCTATCTTCATGGGCCGGAATTGTCCGGAAGCATTGGGCGACTATTTTGCAGGCCCCAATCACACCCTGCCCACCTCCGGTACTGCCAAGTTCTCCAGCCCCCTGGGGGTGGATGACTTCATCAAAAAGACGCAGTTTACTTATTACACCCGCTCCGCCCTGGAAGAAGTGGCCCAGGATGTTGCCTACTTTGCCCGGCAGGAGGGCCTGACGGCCCATGCCCGGAGCGCGGTGATCCGCACCGGGGAGGGATGATCATGAGTCGGTTTTTCAGCGGGAAATACGATGCCCTGACCCCCTATACCCCCGGGGAACAGCCCAGGGGCGTGTCCTTTCTCAAACTGAACACCAATGAATCCCCCTTCCCGCCATCCCCTCTGGCCCAGGAATATGCCAAAAAGGAGGCGGAAAAGCTGCAGCTTTACTCCGATCCCCAATGCGGGGATCTGGTGGCCATGGCAGCGGAAAAACTGGGAGTTGCGGAAGAGGAGATTATCTTCGGCAATGGTTCCGATGAGATTTTGAACTTTGCGTTCATGGCCTTCTGCGATGCGGCGCACCCAGCGGTGTTTCCGGACATCACCTATGGGTTTTACCCGGTGTATGCCCAGCTCAACGGAGTGCCCTACACGGAAATCCCGCTGCAGGAGGATTTTACCATCCGGGTGGAGGATTATCTGGGCCTGAACCAGACCATTTTCATTGCCAATCCCAATGCCCCCACAGGACGGTGCCTGCCTTTGTCCGATATCCGGCGGATTCTGGAGGAGAATCCGGACAGCGTGGTGGTTATCGACGAAGCCTACATCGACTTTGGCGGAGAATCCGCCATGACTCTGATTCCCCAATATGAGAATCTGCTGGTGGTCCAGACCTTTTCCAAATCCCGGTCCATGGCGGGAGCCCGGTTGGGCTTTGCCGTCGGCAACAAGGCGCTGATCCGGGACCTGAACACCCTGAAATATTCCACCAATCCCTACAATGTCAACCGCATGACCATGGCTGCGGGGATCGGGGCCCTGGAAGCCGAGGGCTATTTCCGGGTGAACTGTCAGAAGATCATGGAAGCCCGGGACTGGACCACAAAAAAACTGGAAGCCCTTGGTTTTAACGTGATTCCGTCCAAGGCGAATTTTGTCTTTGCCGCCCATCCTGATATCCCCGGCAAAGATCTGAATCTGGCCCTCCGGGAGAAGGGAATTCTGGTGCGCCACTTTGACAAGCCCCGGCTGCACAATTTTAACCGCATCACCATCGGCAGCCGGGAACAGATGAAACTTTTGATTCAAGCCCTGACAGAAATTTTGGAGGAAAATCCATGAGAACGGCCAACATTGCCCGCAACACCGCGGAAACAAAAATTGCCCTGAGCCTGAATCTGGATGGCACCGGGAAAAGTGACATCCAAACAGGGTGTGGCTTTCTGGACCACATGCTGACTCTGTTTTCCAAGCACGGACGATTTGATTTGAATATTTCCTGCCAGGGAGACACCTGGGTGGACGACCATCACACAGTGGAGGATGTGGGCATTGCCCTGGGCCAGGCTTTCTCCCAGGCCTTGGGCGATAAGCGGGGCATCACACGGTACGGCAGCCAGATCCTTCCCATGGATGAGGCTCTGATCCTGACGGCGGTGGACCTTTCCGGCCGACCTTATCTGGGGTATGACCTGCAAATCCCCACCCAGAAGGTGGGCAGCTTTGATACGGAGCTGGTGGAGGAATTCTGGCTGGGCTTTGTCCGAAACAGCTTCTGCACCCTCCACATCCGGCTTTTGGCCGGCACCAATTCTCATCACATCATCGAAGGCGCCTTCAAATCCGCGAGCAGGAGCCTTCGGGCCGCCGTGGCCATTGAAGCGGCTTATGCCGATGAAATTCCTTCCACAAAGGGTGTGTTATAATGATTGCCATTGTTGATTATGGGGTAGGAAATCTGTTTTCCCTCAAGAGCTCCCTGGAGCTGATCGGGGCGGAAAGCGTTGTTACTGCGGACGAGGAAACCCTGTGCAGGGCCGATAAAATTCTGCTGCCCGGCGTAGGTGCTTTTGAGGATGCGGCCCGAAAGCTCCGGGACTCCGGGCTTGGCAGTCTGGTGAAGAAACTGGCCGGGGAAGGAAAGCCGCTGCTGGGTATTTGCCTGGGTATGCAGCTGCTGTTTGAAAAAAGCTATGAATATGGGGAGCACGAAGGTCTGGGGCTGATTCCCGGTGCCGTGAAGCCCATCCGGGATGTGATCCCCGGGGATTATAAGATCCCGCATATCGGCTGGAACGGCCTGCAGTTTCGGCAGGATTGTCCCCTGTTCCGTGACATCAGGGAGGGAGACTGTGTCTATTTTGTCCACTCCTTCTATGCTGCCGATTGTGACGAGTTTGTGGTAGCCGTGGCGGAATACGGCGCCGAACTGACGGCGGCTGTGGCCCGGGGCAATGTATACGGCTGCCAGTTCCACCCGGAAAAAAGCGGCAATGTGGGCCTGGCGATTCTGAAGGCTTTTGCCGAACTGTAAAGGAGCGCCTATGATTATCTATCCTGCCATTGATTTATATGAGGGAAAAGCGGTTCGCCTGTTGAAGGGCGACTACGCCCAAATGACCGTTTACAACGAAGATCCTGTGGCGGTGGCAAGGGATTTTCAGGCCCTGGGAGCAACCCATATCCATCTGGTGGACCTGGAGGGAGCCAGAACCGGCGCCACCCCCAACCTGGAAACTGTCTGTGCCATCAGGAAGGCCACGAATCTTTTCTGTGAGATCGGCGGCGGCATCCGCAGCATGGAGGTGGTGGAAGCCTATCTGGCATCGGGAATCGACCGGGTGATTCTGGGCACCGCCGCCGTCACCGACGAAGGGTTTCTGCGCCGGGCGGTGGATGCCTACGGCGGAAAGATTGCCGTGGGCATCGACATCCGGGAGGGCTTCGTTGCCATCAAGGGCTGGACGGAGAAAAGCCAGGAGCGGGCCATGGACTTCTGCGGCAAGATGCAGAACCTGGGAGTGAAAACCCTGATTTGTACCGATATCTCCCGGGATGGTGCCATGCAGGGCACCAATCTTGCGCTTTACCGGGAGCTGTCGAAAAAATTTGACCTGCAGATCATCGCCTCCGGCGGCGTCTCTTCAATGGATGATGTGAAAAAACTTGCGGCCATGAACATCCACGGCGCCATCATCGGCAAGGCCTACTACACCGGCGCGGTCAACCTGAAGGAAGCAATTGAGGTGGCAACATGATCACAAAACGAATCATTCCCTGTCTGGACGTCCGGGATGGCCGGGTGGTGAAAGGCGTCAATTTTGCGGGGCTGCAGGACGTGTCCTCCCCGGTGACCCTGGCCAAATTTTACAGCGACTGCGGCGCCGATGAACTGGTGTTTTACGACATCACCGCCTCCTCTGACGGCCGGAAGCTGTTCACGGAAATTCTCCGGGAAACCGCCCGGAATGTGTTCATTCCCCTGACGGTGGGCGGCGGTATCAACACGGTGGAGGACTTTGATCGGGTGCTGAAGTGCGGTGCCGACAAGGTCAGCGTGAACTCCGGCGCCATCCGGAATCCGTCCCTGATCCGGGACGCGGCCCTGCGGTACGGCGACCAGTGCGTGGTGCTGTCGGCGGACATCAAACGCGTGGACGGCGTGTTCCGGGTCTATGCCAAGGGCGGCCGGGAGAACACCGGCATGGAGGCCATCTCCTGGATCAAAAAATGCGTGGATCTGGGAGCCGGCGAGATTGTGGTAAATTCCATCGACACCGACGGTGTCAAAGGCGGCTTCGATCTGGAAATGCTGGAAGCGGTGTGCGACGCTGTCAGTGTGCCGGTGATCGCCTCCGGCGGTGCCGGCAACATTCAGGATTTCGTCACCCTGTTCCGAACCCTTCCCAAGGTGGATGCCGGCCTGGCGGCCTCTATTTTCCACTTCGGGGAAGTCAAAATTGCTGACTTGAAGGCAGAGATGGCCCGAAACGGGATTCCTGCCAGACTGTGAGGGAAGAAAAATGCTGGATATTGAAAAACTGAAATTTGATGAAAAGGGCCTGATTCCCGCAATCGTGGTGGATGCCGTCACCAAACGGGTGCTGACCCTGGCCTATATGAACCGGGAGAGCCTGGCGATTTCCATGGAAAAGGAGCTGACCTGCTTTTACAGCCGCTCCCGGCAGGAATTGTGGCTGAAGGGAGAGACCAGCGGCAATTACCAGCACATTGTGTCCATCACCGCGGACTGCGATGGGGATGCTCTGGTGGTGATGGTGGAACCGGATGGCCCTGCCTGTCACCTGGGCACCACCTCCTGCTTTGAATACCCGGTGTATCAAAGTGAAACGAGGCGGGAATTCTCCTATGAGGGGCTGATGAAGCTCATCGCAGGCCGGAAAACCAACCCCCAGGAAGGCTCCTACACCACCTATCTCTTTGACAAGGGATTGGATAAGATCCTGAAAAAGGTGGGCGAGGAGTCCACGGAGGTCATTATTGCGGCCCACGCACAGGACAGGAAGGAAACAATCTATGAGATTGCGGACCTTGCTTACCATGTGATGGTGCTGATGATTGAGGCGGACATTTCCCTGGAGGACATCCACCGGGAACTGGCCTCCCGCCATGTCATTGACCACAAGGTCAAGCAGGAGAAGATGACCCAGTCAGAGAGCTGACAGCCTGAACGGCAGGAACTGATCGGACCAATGCAAGAGGAGGGGAAACCTTCCTCTTGCTTTTTTTCTGAGAAAATGGTATGATGCCGAAACATTTGCACCTTTTTCGGCTTCTTTTTCCCTGGATGCCGGTATGGAATGACAGGAATTGAGATGGGAGTAAAATTATCTCAATAAATAGTAAAAGAAAAATAATAAATGATAAGAGTTTATACTATTTATCAATATATCCTATAAACTGATTGCAAAACCGGATAAGTTTGATATAATATCCACAATTATGGAGAGAGAAAAGGACGGTATACCATTATGGATTTTCGTCAGCTCGAGGCATTTATCGCCACGGTGGATCATCAGAGTTTTTCTGCTGCCGCAGAGGCCTTATATTTGTCTCAGCCCACCATCAGTTCCTACATCCATTCGCTGGAACGGGAATTGAATACCCAGCTGATCCGCCGTACCACCAAGAAATTTGAGGTGACGGCAAACGGTCAGCAGCTTTATGAATACGCCTGTGCCCTGCTTCGCCTGCAGCAGAAAGCCATCACGGAGCTTTCCAACACCGGCGTGAAGGAGCTGCACATCGGTACTTCTTCCGTGCCCGGCCAGTGCATCCTGCCCCGGGTACTGGCAGGCTATCGGAAAGAATCCCCGGAGGTCAATGCCTTCGTGACTCATTCCGATTCCATGGACGTCATCCAGCAGGTGGAAAACGGCACGTTGGATGTGGGCCTTGTGGGCCGCAAGGTCGAGAGCAACTGCGTCTTTGAATCCATTGCCACCGATGAACTGGTGATCGCGGCGCCAAACAATGCCTATTTCCGGGAAAAATACGGCGAAAATGCGGATTTGAAGGAACTGATGAAGGAGCCCTTTATCATGCGTACCGAGCAGTCCGGCACCCAGTATGAGGCAGAGCAGCTGCTGCAGAATCTGGGGCTGGCGGAAAAGGATCTTCAGATTGTGGCAAAGGTCAATGATGCCCACGCACTGCAGAACTATGTGATCCAGGGCCTGGGCATTTCCCTGGTGAGCCATCGGATGGTGAAGGCAGATGCCCAGCGGGGCAAGCTGCTGATTTTCAACCTGGGAGAACACGCCCGGCAGCGGAATTTCTATCTGGTATTCCAGGAAGGTCCTTACCTGCCCAAATCTGCCATGGCCTTTATTCGATACATTCGGGAACTTTCTCAGAAAAAGGACCTGTAATTCTCCCCCCCCCCTCCTGGTACAAAACAGGACACACTTGGTGTGTCCTGTTTTGCACGTTGCCGCAGAAAAAGACCCGGACATCGTTGGATGTCCGGGTAATTTTTGTGGGGACGATTATGCGTCAGCCTTCATGGCCTTGCTGATGGCCATGATGTAACGGCAGGTGGCATACAGCACCAGCACAGTGGCAATGATGGTCTCCACCAGAACGATGGGCTTCAGCCAGGCAACAGCCATTCCCATCTTGGTCAGGCAGGCCATGGACTGCTTGGCGGCGATGGCGGTGATGACGAAGGGGAAGGTGAAGGCAGCATAGCTGGGGAAGAAGGGCAGCTTCAGGAAGCCGGGGAGTTTCACCAGCACCACAATATACAGCAGGCTGGACAGGGCCAGCAGGCCGAAGATCATGGCAGGGCTCTTGTTGGCGATGGCCTGAATGTAACCGGCCAGGCACAGGCTGGCGGGAGCTGCATAGATGCAGAACAGAGGCTTGGGAGGATCCATCTTCACGGGGAACTTCACATAGCGGTAAGTAACCAGAACCAGCAGAGCCAGCAGTGTCACAAAACCGAACCAGAAAGCCCAGGTGCCGATGGTGGCGGCAGCGCCGAAGGCGGGGGAGGTCAGGGAAGCCACGGCGATACCCACATAAACGATGAAGTAGCTGGGGAATACCTTGGGCAGTTCCAGCTTCACCATGAATTTCAGAGTGAACCAGACAATCACGGCCACATGGAGGGCAACACCGACGTACCAGATGATGGCGGCGGCAGAGCCGATGAAGGGCTTCAGATAAGCGGCCAGCAGCATGGTGGACATGGGGAAGGTACCGCCGGTGACGGAGGCAACGACCACATCATCCATAGCCTTCTTCACACCGGGGAAGAAAACGATGGCCTTGGCGATCAGCAGCACCCAGATCAGAGCGCCGGCAGCGCCGAAAACCAGACGAACGGCTTCGGAGTAGCTCTGGATCAGGTTGCCCAGAGCGAACAGGCCCAGCATCACCGCCGCAATGGGCAGGGGAAGGGCTTTCAGCAGTTTCTTCATGGGGTTACCTCTTACTTCATGACGGGGGTGTTCTCTTCGTCGATGTTCTTGATGCCCAGTTCGCGGCAGATGATTTCGCCGACCTTCCAGGCGCACAGACCGGTGAAGTAGATGCACTGTGCCTTGTGCTCGCCCTTGCCCATGTCGAATTCCCGGGTCAGAACACGGCAGCAGATGGCGTTCTTGCCATTGGCCTTCTTGAACCAGTCATGCAGTTCGTGGGTCATGGCCAAGACCTTGTTGACCTTGGGGTCAGCGGGACCGGCCTGCTCGGTGCGGCCAAAGACCATGCCCAGAGCCAGAACGCCGCCGTTGAAGGCGCCGCAGGCGCAGCCGGAGCGGCCAATGCCCACAGCCATACCGGAGGACATGGCGATGACTTCCTCGGGAACATCCAGCTGGAATTCGGAACGAATAGCGGACATCAGGGCCTCGCAGCAGAAGTAGCCGCCGCGGAAGTTGTCCTCTGCCACCTTCTGCAGGTTTCTCAGGCTGATTTCCTTGATCTTGATTTCCATATCGTAATCTCCTTTGATCACTCTTATTTTTCACCTGTTCACAGGCTGTATCTATTATACGGGAAAAGAACCCATTAGACAAATTCCGATATATAATGAAAAAACGGTGATATATTGACGAAAACGATAAAACGCCAGCGGTTTTCAGCCGCTGGCGTTCGAAAAATATTGATCAGAATTCATCCACCACATCATAGCTGCTGCCGTTCCAGATGGCGGGACGGGTGACACAGTGGTGCAGCTGCGCCACGAAATCGGCGGTGGTGGTGACCATCTCGGGCAGGTAGGTCACATACTTGCCGATCTGCTTTTCCACATGGGCATCGCTGGCACCGATGGCCTGCAGGCCCAGCTCCCGGCAGTACCGCAGGGCGGTGCGGTTGGCCTCCATGGACGTGGAGCCGTTCAGGACTTCAATGCCGTGCAGGCCCTTCACATGGCGCAGATTGTCCTCCAACCCTCTGTTGTTGTTCCGGAAGGGGTGGCAGGAATTGCAGAAGCCGCCGCAACGGTTCACATGGTCGATAAATTCCTGGGCGCTGACCCGGTGGTCGGGATAGGAATCAATGCCCCAGGCGGTGATGTCGCCCTGGAGGGAGAAAAACTCAATGCCCACAAAGATGGGGAAGCCTACTTCTTTGGAATATTCCGCGGCGTAATCCTTCAGACCCATGCTGTCGTGATCGGTGATACAGACGGCGTCCAGTCCTTTTAGTCTGGCGATGTCCACGATCTGTTTTAAGTTAATGAAACTGTCAAGGGAATGGGTACATTCGTGCAGATGCATATCTACCAGCATAGGGGTCCTCCTGAGAACGTCATATTTTTGTCTATTATAACGGATAAACCCCGGTTCGTAAATATCGTTTTTTGCTATAATAGTGCATTTATTTATTACACATCATAATTTATCAGAATTTTTGGAGGACCTTGGCAAAAGAGTCTGAGACGCGGGCAGAACCCTCAGCCCAAAAAGTAAATGGTGCACCGTCTCCGGCCGAACTCAATACATTCCTGGTAGGTGGGGAAATACAGGTCCATTTTATCCCGCTTGATGGCGCCGCCGCAGTCTTCCGCCGTGGCAATGCCGTAGTAGCGCTCTCCGTCGTGGGAGACAATCAGCATCCGGGTGCCATAGGGGATAAAACGGGGGTCCACGGCCACGGTGCCGTAGTGGACGGTGGTGCCGGTGGAGGTGATCATGTCACAGCCGGCATCGGTATGGGTATAGCCGGTGGCGGTGACATTGTCGGTTTTGTAGTAGGTCAGAATCTCCCCGGAGGGCATGATGATATAGCCGTCCCGGATGATGGGCATTTCCTGCACTTGCTCCACAATGGGATCCCCGGAACCCTGCGCGATGACTTCCGTCACCGGTGCGATGGACTGCCTTTGGCTGAGAATCTCCCGCCGGATTTCTGTTCCGTTGACATAGGTGACATCCGCGGTGTACAGCAGTTCCCCATCCTGGCCTTCAATCAGCACTTCTTCCGTGCCCTTCGGCAGGGAGGCGTCGGCACAATAGGTGGTTTCATGGGGAAGGGTGGCGGTATAGGTTTCCCGCCGGGTCACAATGGAATCCACGGTCAGCTCCATGCCGTCGGTGACAGGGGCGCTCCTGGGATGGGAAAGGGTATCGTCCGCAGTGACGTCCAATCCCAACCGGTCCAGCAATTCCCCAACGGTTTCTCCGGTGGAGGAAACCAGAGATGATTTGCCCCGGTAGGAAAGGGTTACTTCCAGGGCCCGGCGGATGGTGATGGAGTCGTCATCCTGCGTGGTATAGGTGTCATATTCCCGCAGATCCATTCCGGCTCCCTCCAGCACCTGGGCAGGGTCGGTGGCGAAGGTGGTGTATGTAATGGTTCGTTCACCGTCGGTGATGACATAGGTTTTGGCGAAGGCGGTGGGTGCCAGCAGAATCAGGGGACAAAGAACCGCCAGCAGCGCGGCAGTCAGACGAACGGAACGTATGGGTGTTGACTTGGCAGAGCGTTTTGGTTCTGTCATATTGGTACCTCCGGGATAATCTTGAGAATGTAATCATGAATTACAAAATGTATCCAAAAGCGAGTTGATGAGATAATTATAACATAAATAGATAAAAAGTCAATGTTTTTCTTATAAAAGCGGAGTTTCGACAACTTTTTTAAAAGTATAATATTAATATTATGTAAACCAGCAAAACTAAATATAGGAAGAAAAAAGAAGAATCATACGATATGTGGTATAAAAGGGTTACAAGTATTTACATAATCTGGCGGATTATGTCGTCTTTGAAACCAGGGGATGCAACCACCGTTATGGAAACCGCTGGCGTTATTTCCGTGGATTTTTCAAAGCAGAGGGGATTGACAAGCCGTAAAAAATGTGCTACCTTTTTTGTATAAAATGCTGTGATGAAGACATGCTCGTTTCGAAAGACGCCCAGAGAGGAAGTCGGTTGCTGAAAGACTTCTGCGACACTGCGAAAAGAGATACCACTTCTGAGCTGTCGGTCGGAAATGGCTGACCGGGTGCGCCCGTTATTGCGTCAATGAGTGGTCCTGCTTTGCAGGGCAACCAGGGTGGAACCGTGGAATACTGATGTATCCCACCCCTGATCCCAGGGGGTGGGGTAT
Organism: Faecousia sp.; assembly: GCA_051867165.1. Taxonomy (GTDB): domain Bacteria; phylum Bacillota; class Clostridia; order Oscillospirales; family Oscillospiraceae; genus Faecousia. The sequence continues at coordinate 13,612 of JBJDYI010000300.1, forward strand.
TTTTATACCTTCTTCCCCAATTAAAAAGGAGGAAACGAAAATGGAAAACGAAAACCTGTACACCTTTGAAAACCCCGAGTACCGCAAAACCTACTGGCACACCTGCTCCCATATCATGGCCCAGGCCGTCAAGCGTCTGTGGCCCGAGGTCCAGCTGGCCATTGGCCCCGCCATCGACGAGGGCTGGTACTATGACTTTGACGCGCCCTTCTCCTTCACCCCTGATCATCTGGCAAAGATTGAGGCTGAGATGAAGAAGATTTGTAAGGAGCGCATCCGTCTGGAGCGCAGTGAAAAGCCCCGGGCCGAAGCAATCGCTTATATGGAATCCCTGAACGAGCCTTACAAGGTAGAGCTGATCAACGATCTGCCGGAAGATGCCGTCATTTCTTTCTATACCCAGGGGGACTTCACCGACCTGTGCGCCGGCCCCCATGTGGATCACACCGGCCGCATCAAGCACAACGGCTTCAAGCTGACCAAGGCCTGCGGCGCTTACTGGCGCGGCGACAGCAACCGCAAGATGCTGCAGCGCATCTACGGCATCGGCTTCCCCAGCAAAGAAGAGCTGGATGAATACCTGAAGAAGCAGGAAGAGGCTCTGAAGCGGGACCATAACAAGCTGGGCCGGGAACTGGAATTCTTCACCACCGTGGATTCCATCGGCCAGGGCCTGCCCATTTTGCTGCCCAAGGGCGCAAGAGTCATCCAGACCCTGCAGCGCTGGGTGGAGGACGAGGAACAGAAGCGGGGCTACCTGCTGACCAAGACCCCCCTGATGGCCAAGCGGGACCTGTACCGGATCTCCGGTCACTGGGACCATTATCTGGACGGTATGTTCATCATGGGCGATCCCATGGATGAGGAGAAGGAATGTTTCGCCCTGCGTCCCATGACCTGCCCCTTCCAGTATCAGGTTTACCTGAACCGGGCTCGTTCCTACCGGGATCTGCCCATGCGTCTTGGTGAGACCTCCACCCTGTTCCGCAACGAGGACAGCGGCGAAATGCACGGCCTGATCCGTGTCCGCCAGTTCACCATTTCCGAGGGCCACCTGGTGCTCCGTCCCGATCAGCTGGAAGAGGAGTTCAAGGGCTGCTTGGATCTGGCAAAATACTGCCTGGATACCGTGGGTATGCTGGAAAACTGCACCTTCCGGTTCTCCCAGTGGGATCCTGAGAATCCCAAGAACAAGTACGAGGGCACCAAGGAACAGTGGGATGAGGCCCAGAGCGTCATGGGCCGGATTCTGGACGACCTGGGTGTGGAATACACCATCGGCATCGATGAGGCTGCCTTCTATGGCCCCAAGCTGGACATCCAGTACAAGAATGTCTTTGGCAAGGAAGACACCATCGTCACCATCCAGATCGATATGCTGCTGGCAGAAAAGTTCGGCATGGAATACACCGATGCCGACGGCCAGAAGAAGCGCCCCTATATCATCCACCGCACCTCTCTGGGCTGCTATGAGCGGACCCTGGCTTACCTGATTGAAAAGTATGCCGGCGCCCTGCCCCTGTGGATGATGCCCACCCAGGTTCGGGTGCTGCCCATTACTGACCGGGCTCATGAGTATGGCAAGGAACTGGCAGCCAAGCTGAATGAAGCCGGCATCCACACCGAGACCGACTGCCGCAGCGAGAAGCTGGGCTACAAGATCCGGGAAGCCCAGCTGCAGAAGATTCCTTATATGCTGGTCATCGGCGACCGGGATATGGAGAATGGCACCGTGTCCGTCCGTACCCGCAAGGGCGACGACCTGGGCGCCATGACGCCGGATGCCTTCATGGCCAAGTGCCTGATGGAAATCGCCACCAAGAGCAAAGAGGTGTAAAGGATACCGGTTCATGGTGTTTTCGCCGGATTCCACCAAGAAACGTCATGAATATTTTACAATTGAAAGCAGGCCGTCCTTCGGGACGGCTTGTGTTTTTTCTGCGCTTGTGATATAATCAGGAAAAATCTTCAATCATTTCAGGAGAATCCCATGAAATCATTTCTTGCCCTTCTGGGCACCGGCCGTGTCATCGCGCTGCTTTGCTGTGGCGGGCTGGCGGCACTGGCCTTCTTTTTCAGATTCTGTGTGCCGGGATACAGCTTTTCTGCCCTGGTCTGTCTCTGCCTGATTGGCCTGATCCTGTTTTATACCCTGATGCCCCTGGTGGGGCTGCGGTTTCCGGCCTTTGCGAACATCACCACCAGAATATTTACTGTGTGCCTGGCGGTGGGACTGCTGGTGGTTGGCATCACGGAAGCCGTCATTATTCATGCCAGCTTTGGAGATCCAAAAGAACAGGTGGACTATGTGGTGGTGCTGGGGGCAAAGGTCAACCGGGACGGCCCGTCCGTGTCTTTGTGGGACCGGATCTGCGGCGCTTATGAATACCTGGAGGAGCACCCGGAGGTGATTGCTGTTGTCTCCGGCGGCCAGGGAACCGATGAGCCCATTACGGAAGCGGAATGTATGTACCGGGAACTGGTGACCCTGGGCATCGACCCCAAACGGATCTGGCGGGAAGAGGAAGCCACCTCCACCTGGGAAAATCTGAATAATACGCTGGATCTGATCGAAGAAAAAACCGGACAGCGCCCGGAGAAACTGGGTGTTTTGTCCAGTGAATATCACCTGTTCCGCGCCAGCCTGTTTGCCAAACGGTGCGGTGTGGAATTTGTGGGCATCCCTGCAAGAACCTCCCGGCCCTCCCAGATGATCAATCATTTCATGCGGGAAGTGGCAGGTGTCTGGCATTATCTCATTTTAGGAGGACAATATGATTAACAAAACCTATGCAGAGTATTCCTGGGAAAAGGCCAAAGAGGCCCTGGCCATCGATTCCCCCACCGGCTTTACCGCAAAAGTCGCCCAGTGGGCCAGACAGGAGTTTGAGACCATGGGCTATGACGCCCGCATTGACAACAAGGGCGGTGTCATCGTAGACCTGGGCGGTCCTGACAATGGCGATGGTCTGCTGATTACCGTCCATCTGGATACCTTGGGCGCCATGGTGGCCAACATCAAGAGCAGCGGCCGTCTGCAGCTGACCCCGCTGGGCGGTATGCGTCCTGAGAACGCGGAGACGGAAACCCTGCGGATTTATACCCGGGGCGGCAAGGTTTACGACGGCACACTGCAGCTGTGCAATGCCTCTGTCCATGTCAACGGTGACTACAAGGATACCAAGCGCACCTTCCAGGACACCGAGGTGGTCATTGACGAGGATGTGCGCTGCGCCCAGGATACCCGGGATCTTGGCATCGAAGTGGGCGACATCGTCTGCATGGAACCCCGTACCTGCCGCACGTCCAGCAACTATCTGAAGAGCCGCTTCCTGGATGACAAGCTGTCCGCAGGCATCCTGATGGGCTTTGCCAGGTATCTGAAGGAGAGCGGCGCAGCCCTGAACCGGAAGGTGTACCTCCATCTGACGGTTTATGAGGAAGTGGGCCACGGCGCCTGCGGCTTCGTCCCCGCCGGCATCAGCGAGATTCTGTCTGTGGACATGGGCTGCGTGGGCGACGGCATCCAGTGCACCGAGCGCCAGGTTTCCATCTGCGCCAAGGATTCCGGCGGTCCTTACAGCTATGAGATGGTGGGCAAGCTTATTGACGCTGCCAAGGCCACCGGCGCGGACTATGCCGTGGACGTGTACCCCTTCTATGGCTCCGACGCCAATGCAGCCCTCCGGACCGGCGCCGATGCCCGGCATGGCCTGATCGGGCCCGGTGTCTACGCTAGCCATGGCTATGAACGCAGTCACATGGACGGTGTGTACAACACCCTGCTGGTGCTCTGCGGCTATCTGGGCGTGTAATACGATTGCCACGTTGTTCCGGGGAATAACGTGGCATTTTTATCAAGAAACAGCAGGAAAGATATTGTTTCCCAACGTTCATGGGGGCATTGACTTTTTTCTTTGTTTGTGAGACAATAAATCGGTTAAATATAAGAATAAGAATAAGAGAGGATTTTATCTATGATGCAATCCAGAACACATAACTGCGGCGAGCTGCGCCTTTCCGATGCCGGCAAGGCCGTCACCATTGTCGGCTGGCTGGAAAATGTCCGGGAGGTTGGCTCCAACTTCGCCTTCTGTGTGCTCCGTGACTACTACGGCACCACCCAGGTGGTCATCGAGACCGAGGAAATGATGCGCGCCATCAAGCCCCTGAACAAGGAGTCCACCATCTCCGTCACCGGCGTGGTCCGGGAGCGTGAGAGCAAGAACACCAAGATCCCTACCGGCGAGATCGAAGTGGTGCCCGAAAAGATCGAGGTGCTGGGCAAGTGCATCC
>JBJDYI010000301.1:0-1077 GCA_051867165.1 Faecousia sp.
AAAAACCCCCTGGGTTGAACATCCGCTATGATGATCTCCAGAGGGTTTGCCACATTCAGATGATAGCCATATTGAGGCGGCGGAAGGATAATCCTTCCGCCGCCTTGTAATGTTTCGATACGGTTCTTATTTCAGCAGTGCCAGACGGCCAGGGTCGTTGGCAAAGACTTCCTTAGCATTGTCCTTGGTGACCACGACGGGGGGCAGCTCGTAGACGAGAACATCGATCTTGCCGTTGTTCACCTGAACATCGGTAGCGGGCATGCCGTTGCCTGCCTGCAGGGACTTGATGATCTCGATAGTCTGAGCAACCAGAGCATCGGTGGGCTTTGCAATGGTGGAGTACTGACGACCGGACCAGACCCACTCAACGGACTCGTTCTCAGCGTCCAGACCGGAGATAGCGGGAATCTCCTGACCTGCCTGCTCGCAGGAAGTGATGATCGCACGGGCGATGCCGTCGTTGGGAGACAGGACACCGTGGATTTCCTTGTCAGAGTAGAAGCCGGACAGCAGGGAGTCCATTCTTGCCTGGGCCTTGGAGTTGTCCCAGTCCATGGTAGCACACTGGGTGAAGTCAGTCTGGCCGGAAACAACGGTCAGCGTGCCGTCGTCGATCAGGGGCTGCAGAACGCTCATTGCGCCCTTGAAGAAGTTGGGAGCATTGGGGTCAGCGGGGCCGCCGCCGAACAGTTCGATGTTCCAGGGGCCTTCGCCCTTCATTTCCTTCAGACCATCCAGCAGAGCCTGGGCCTGCAGCTCACCGGTCTTGACGCTGCCGAACTGAACAACACCGTCAACGCCGGTGGTATTCTCCAGGAGGCGGTCATAACCAATGACATAAACGCCGGCAGCCTTGGCCTCTTCCAGGACAGCGCCCAGCTGGGTGCCGTCGATGGGGCCAACAACGATAACCTTGGCGCCGTTCTGGATCATGGATTCGATCTGCTGCTGCTGCGTAGGAACCTTGTTGTCAGCAGCCTGGATGATGGGCTTGAAGCCGGCAGCTTCCAGCTCAGTCTTGAACATTTCTTCGGCTTCTTTCCAGTTCTGGGTGCCCAGCCAAGGCAGGGAGAC
>JBJDYI010000301.1:1177-3240 GCA_051867165.1 Faecousia sp.
TCGAAGGCAACGGCTGCCATCAGAACCAGACCCTTGATGACCTGGGTCTTGTCGGCACCGACACCCAGCAGCATCAGGCCGGAGTTCAGAACTGCCATCATCATACCGCCGACCATGGTAGCCATAATGGTACCAACACCGCCGGACACGGCTGCACCGCCAATGTAGACAGAGGCAATGGCGTCCATCTCCCAGCTGGTACCGTCGGAAGGACCTGCTGCAGTGGAGCGTCCCACAAACATGATGCCGGCCAGTGCAGCCAGGAAAGACATATTCAGCATGGTCAGGAAATAGGTCTTTTGAACATTGACGCCGGACAGAGCCGCAGAGTTCTTATTGCCGCCCACCGCATAGACATGGCGGCCGAATCTGGTCTTCTGGGTGATGGTGTGATAGATGATCACCAGAACCACCAGGATGAGGCCAGGGATCGGGAAAGAGGTACCGGGACGTCCGGTGCCAAACAGCCAGGTCAGATAACCAATTACAACAGTTCCCAGTGCGATGCGGACCACAACAGGCCACAGAGGTTCTTTATTTGCATGCAGTTCATTCGCACGGGCGCGCTGACGAAGCTGTGCGTAACTAAAAAATGCGATAGCGAAGATGCCCAGCAACAGCGTGGAGTTGTTCATACCCGTAAAGGCAGGGCCCCACTCAGGCAGATGACCGGCGCCAAACCATTTCAGTTCCGAAGGAGCGGGGACGGAGATAGAGTGGGAGATCCAGATGACAGCGCCGCGGAAAATCATCATGCTGCCTAGGGTAGTGATAAAACCGGGAATACCCATCTTTGCAACCCAGAAGCCGTTCCATGCGCCAACCAGAACACCGATTCCCATGCCCAGCAGCACCGCTGCCCACCAGGGGAAATTCCATTTCTGGAATGCGATGGCCATGACCATTCCGCAGAAACCGGCAACGGAACCAACGGACAAGTCAATCTGCCCGATGACGATGACCATCAGCATACCGATGGCCAGAATCAGCACGTACGCATTACCAGACAAAAGATTCTGGAAATTGGAGGGGGTAATCATTTTTCCGTCCGAGGCAATATTGAAGAAAACGATCAGTGCAATCAACGCGATTACCATCGTGTATTTATGCAGGTCGTCTCCCAACACTCTTTTAATTTTGTTCATAAGACGATTCCATCCTTTCCTTCATTATGATTTTACGTCAGATGTCGTTGTCATCAACCGCATCAACTTTTCCTGATCTGCATCCTTGCTGTCTATCACACCCGTGATGCTTCCTTCACAGATGGTGTAGATGCGATCCGACATACCCAGCAGTTCCGGCAACTCTGAAGAGACCAGGATCACTGCCTTGCCCTGATCTGCCATCTCATGGATCAGGCGGTAAATCTCATACTTGGCACCAACATCGATGCCGCGGGTGGGTTCGTCAAGAATCAGAACCTCCGGCTCTGTAAACATCCACTTGCCCAGAACCACTTTCTGCTGGTTGCCGCCGGACAGAGTTGTCACACCGGCATCCACGGAACTTGTTTTGATCCGGAGGGCTTTTCTGCTCTGCTCAGCTGCCTGCAGTTCCTTGTCAGAATCCAGAAGTCTGCCTCTTAAGATTGCCTTCAGGTTTGCTGATACAATCGTCATCCGGATGCTGTCCAGCAGATTGAGTCCTAAGTTCTTCCGGTCTTCGGGGACATAGGCGATGCCTGCTTCAATGGCAGCGGAAACGGAAGGGAGAGAAAGCTCCCGACCTTTCATTTTCACGGTACCGCCGTGGAAAATGCCGTAATTATGTCCGAAGATGGAGCGCATCAGTTCTGTCCGTCCTGCGCCCATCAGGCCGGCAAAACCCACGACCTCGCCGGCGCGGACATGGAAACCGGAGTTTTTACAGACCATTCTGCCCGGGACATTGGGATCCTCCACGCACCAGTCGGATACCTCAAAGATAATCTCACCGGGGTGGGACTCATGGGGCGGATAGCGGTTCTCAATAGCGCGGCCTACCATGGAACTGATGATCCGGTCCTCATCTACATGACCTGCTTCCACCGGGTAGGTCTCGACGGTGCGTCCGTCGCGGAT
>JBJDYI010000301.1:3340-4703 GCA_051867165.1 Faecousia sp.
TGACGGGCTTCCTCCCAGTCAATGAGGCCGTGCTTTACGATCTCATTGCCCATAAAAATATTCTCGGTAATGGAAAGCTCGGGGATCATGGTCAGCTCCTGATGGATAATGACGATTCCTGCGTTTTCCGATTCCTTGATGTTTTTAAACTTGGCTTCCTCTCCCATATAAATGATCTGGCCTTCATAAGAGCCATAGGGATAAACGCCGGACAGGACTTTCATCAGGGTGGATTTTCCGGCACCGTTTTCGCCGCAGATCGAATGGATCTCACCCCGGTGCACCTCCAGGGTTACGCCATCTAGCGCGCGCACACCCGGAAATACCTTGACGATTTCCCGCATTTGGAGAATGATAGAATCTTCCATATGCAACCTCCTTTAATTACTCTATTACAGGGAGAAACATGCTCATCGCGCTTTCTCCGGATTCCTGGCAGCACCTGGCGCTTTCAGACGCAGTCCCTTTAGTGCGATGTAGACACCCTCCTCATCGTTGGAAGCCGTCACATAATCTGCTGCTTCCTTTACCTGTCTTGGGGCATTTCCCATGGCGATACCCAGCCCACAGTATTGCAGCATATCAATATCCACATCACTGTCGCCGAATGCCACTGCGTCCTCTGCTGCCAACCCATAGTGTGTCAACAGCACCTGTGCTGCTCTGTCCTTGGTGCTTTCCGGGGCGAGAATTTCCAGATAAGTGGCCTTGGAGCGAAGAGCCATCAGCTGGGGAAAATGCCGTGGGATCTCATTCTGCAGAGCACGTATTCGCATTGCATCACCGATACACAGCAGCTTGTGGATGTGAGATGCGGCATCTGCGGCCCTCTCCAGAGATCCCTTCAGGGGCGTACAGTGGGATATTTCCGCCTCCTGCTGAATCAAGGGGTGCTGGGGATCTTCTGCCATCCACACATCGTACAGATAGGCGCTTACCACCAGCTCCGGAAAACGGTCTGAGACAAATTGCTTGAAGCTTAGAGCCAGTTGGGGGTCGATTCCGACATCCCGCAGTATGGTGCTGTCCTCGTCAAAAACCAGTCCTCCGTTATAGCACGCCATAGGGCTGTGCAAACCAACCTGTCTGTCAACCAGATCTACACCCCCTGGCGGACGGGCGGAGCACAGGATGATGGGAACGCCTCGTCCGTGCAGGTATTTCAGGCGATTCTGGGTGCAGGGCATGACCTGGTGTCGGGAGTCCAGCAAGGTTCCGTCAATGTCAAGGAAAACGATAGAATAAGTACGCATCCGATCACACCGCCTTCCCCTTCTTTTCGCGCTGTCGTTTCAACAAGCATCTGTCTATATAATACAAAAAAACCAGGTTTTATACAGTGCCATTTGTCACAAGTTACAGA
>JBJDYI010000302.1:0-12020 GCA_051867165.1 Faecousia sp.
GTTCGGCCAGCCTGTTCTTGTGGGCCTGCATCCGATCCTCGCTCTTGAATGCCGCGTAGCCGTTCAGGTGTCCCATGAGGGTGCGGCGCAGCTCCTTGTATTCGGAGCCGCCGAATCCCAGCCGGTTCAGCCAGGCGTTGGCGTGGTATTTGTCCGCCGCGGAATCCAGCCGGCGTGGAAGAACGCGCTTCGCCGCCTTTGCCGCCTTGATGCATGCGCTGATGAGCTGGGAGTAGAATACCCATCGGATGGAATCCTGCTCATAGGGCAGATCCACCGTGACTGCCCCGGCATCGAGGTTTACACCCGCAACCTGTCCAGCCCGGACAGCATCGTGCAGCATGGTCTCGAAATCGCTGACGCAGGTCAGCCTGATCGCCGCAAGGTTCTGAATGAACACATCGTCGATGCGCAGGCTATTCATCTGCAGCATTCGGTTGATCAGATCCTGGTGGGCATACAGCATGTGGATGAAGTTCGTCATGCTCTGCACCGTCCAGCCAGGCTCGTAAATCCGAAGGGTGGTTATGGTAATCTCCTCCGGGCTGGAGCACTCGGGCTCCGATGAAGCTGTTGCCTTGTCATCGGGCGCTTCGGAATCGTCCGCCGTCAGATCGGCGGGCAGTTCGCTGATGTATCCGTTCTCCAGCAGGAACTCAGCCGCAGGAAGCAGGGCTTCGCGTTCGCCGCTGACGGATGCGTCTCGGTTCACCGTGATCTCTCCAATCCGAAAGGCGTAGGTGGGTGTGCGCAGGTAAACCGCGGGAATGCCGAGGTGCGCGGAAAGCTTTCTCACCATCTCTTTGCGGTCGGCGCAGTTGGTTGCAATGGTTATCATGGCTTGACCTCCTCTGATTCAGGGTAGTGACATATACGCTCTGAAACCGATGAAAGTCAAGCGGTAATATGCTTCTTCTGTGCCTGTGCATGGTAGAAATCATAAATTCGCAGTTCCTTTTCCATGCGACGGATGTGCTTGTACAAATCCCGGCGATGAATCGGCCCGGAACGCTGCATTTCATCCTTCTCAGCAGCAATCTTCTGTGTCAGTTCTTCTCGTGTCATACTGCCTCCAAATCGAAACGGCCCCGGCGGCTGGTAACCGCAAGGGCCGTAGTTGATCCAATTGAGGTAATTGTAGAATACCACAACGTGATGCATGCCTTCAACTGCCCTTTAGTGCCCTCAACTGCCCGATTTTCGGTTCTCTTTGAAATCGGCGTTTTGCAGAATGGCTTCCACCTTGAGGAGCGCCCGTCCGTGCACCTTGTACACGGTGCGGATGTGCATATGCATGACCTCAGCGATCTCCTCCCAGCTCCGATAGCACAGATAGCGCAGCTCCAGGAGCAGCTGGCAATCGGTATCATCAATCTGCTTCAGCACACCGCTGACCTCGCGTTTCAAATCTACCAAACGATCAATCGCGGCGTTGAGCGATTCTTCTTCCTCCATCAGGCGGATGATAGCGTCCTCCAGGGAAGTGACATTGCGTGTGCGCGACACCTGTTCACCGTCCAGCGACGCGGTGATCTTCTGGGTCATGGCGCGAAGCCGGGACACACGATCCAGTTTTACGTTAATGCGCTGGTCGAGAGTCTTGGCCTGGTTCAGATACTCTTTCGCTGTCATATTCACACCTCCAGCTGTGCCTTGACCGCGTCTATCAGCGCGGCCTGTGATTTGTCTTTTTCGGAAAGGGCCTTCATGATGGCTTCGTCAATGGTGCCCCGGGTAACGATGTGGTGAATGACCACCGTGTCCGCCTGCTGCCCCTGTCGCCAGAGACGGGCGTTGGTCTGCTGATACAGTTCCAGACTCCACGTCAGACCGAACCACACCATTGTGGAACCGCCTGCCTGCAGGTTCAGACCGTGGCCTGCGGAGGCCGGGTGGATGACGGCGACCGGGATCTTTCCGGCATTCCATTCGGTGATGTCCTTGCTGCTTTTCAGCTCCCGAACCTTGAAGCGTTTTCTGATGCGGGCAAGGTCATGCTGAAACCAGTAGGCTACCAGAACAGGCTTGCCGTTGGCGCCTTCGATGAGGTCTTCCAGGGCGTCAAGTTTCCGGTCGTGGAAGTGCAGGATGTGCTTGTCCTCAGTGTAGATGGCACCGTTGGCCAGCTGACACAGCTTTCCCGACAGAGCCGCAGCATTGGCTGCATCAATCTCGACGCCGTGGAGCTCGAGAACGAGCTTTTTGGTCATGGCTTCGTAATCGTTATACTCGTCTGCGCTGAGTGTGACAGGAACGATGTTCATCACGCATTCAGGCATTTGCAGGTAGTCCGTGCTTTTCATGGAGATTGTTATGTCTCCGATGCGCCGGTAGATTTCCTTCTCAGCGCCCGGCTTGGGCTTGTAGGAAAACACCTGCATGCCGTTTCGGCGGTCGGGGGTAAAAAAAGCGTCGCGGAAATGCGTGATGTATCGCCCGAGACGCTTGCCCATATCCAGCAGTCGGAACTCTGCCCAGAGATCCATCAGTCCGTTACCGGCAGGTGTGCCGGTAAGGCCCACGAAACGCCTGACCTGGGGGCGCATCTTGAGAAGGCTGCGGAACCGCTTGGCCTGATGACTCTTGAAGGAGGAAAGCTCGTCGATCACAACCATGTCGTAATGCCATTGTAGGCCGCTTTCCTCGATGAGCCACTGGACATTCTCCCGGTTGATGATGTGGATGAAAACCGGCTTCAGTAGCGCTGCCCGGCGTTCCTGCGGTGTACCTACGGCAACCGAATAGGTCAGGTCTTTCAGATGATCCCATTTCTGTATTTCCGCAGGCCACGTGTCTCTCGCGACGCGCAGGGGCGCGATGACCAGCACGCGATGGACTTCAAAGGAGTCGAGGCACAGATCCCGGATGGCGGTCAGCGTAATCACACTCTTGCCCAGACCCATTTCCAGCAGCACTGCCGCAACGGGGTGAGTGAGAATAAAGTCCGTGGCGTACTGCTGATACTCATGTGGCTGATAGTTCATCCAGGATGCCTCCGATCTGATTGATGCTGTCGATAACGAAAACCCGGAAGCCCAGCGTTTCCAGCTGGCGCTTTCGCCTGTTCTGAAGTGGGCGCAGCTGTTTTCCGGGGGCTTTCAGCTCTGCAAAAGCCATTCGACCGTCCGGAAGAAGGAGAAGGCGATCCGGAACACCGTCCAATCCGGGGCTGACAAACTTGGGCGCCAGACCGCCCATCAATCGAACGGCTTTGACCAGATGCTCTTCAATGGTTTTCTCTCTCATTTTGCTTGCCTCCCAAGGTGTGCAGGTCGTGAAGCTCTTTTCGGGAAACGCTCTTTTGGCTGTTTTGAATTTGCCAAAAGACAACTTTCGGGGAAGACCTTCACGACCTGCACACGTCATGATTCATCAAGTCAGGCCAGAAAGTCCGGGAACTCGTCATGAGGGTCACCGGTCTGCGCCGTCAGCTTCAGGCCATTGATGATATTCCCGCTGCGTGTTCGGGTACGGATGAAGCCTTCTGCTTCCAGTGCGGCATAGAAATCCGTCGTGCTGCGGATATATTCACCGTTTGATGCGCTGAAGGTTCGGTAGGCAGAATACAGCTCGCCGGATTTTGCGGTAAGGCCGTCGCCAACCTCACAGCAATCATCCAGAAAGTGACCAAGCCAGTCGTTTTCTGCCTTGTAGGCAGCGATGGCATCAGAGACGCATTTGGGGAACGGGATCTTGAAGCCCATGTCGATGGCCTGTTGTGCGCCCTCGATCATCCACTTCATGATGGCTTCGCCGGCATTTTCACACAGATACTCGGTGTAGTTCTTGATATCGGCGCTTCCTTCAATCCTGGCTTTGAAGGGAATGACGATCAGGCGCCGCCAGATACCGGTGTCCTTTGCGCCTACCTTCGGGAGGTGATTTGTGTAGAGCACCAGTGTATGGCTGGGCGTAAAGCTGAACGGGTCTTTATATTTCTTTTCGGCGAACACAGCGTCCGTGGAGCACAGCTGTTTTACAATGCTCGTATTGAGCCGGGTACCCTCCTCGAGCTCGGCGGCGATAAGTAGCCGCTTTCCCTTTGTTTCAGCCATCTCCGGTTTCACATTGCGCTTGCAGTTCATGGTCAGGGAGTCGGCAGAGATATTGCCGGAATAGCTGCCCATGACCCGGGAGAGCGTGTTCCAGAAGGTGGACTTGCCGTTGCGGCCGTCGCCGTAGGCAATGATCATGGCTTCCAGAAACACCTGCCCAACGCACACAATGCCGGCCACGCGCTGCACATACTCAATCAGCGACCTGTCACCGCAGAAGAATGTGTTCAGGGCATCCTGCCAGATCTCCGAACCTTTTTCGCTGGGAGAATAGCCGGTCATCTTGGTAATGAAATCGTCAGGGCTATGCTCACGGGCACCGTCCAGCCCCTTGCGCAGATCATAGGTGGCATCCGGGGTACAGAGCAGATACCAGTCCCGGTCGAGCAGACCCGGCTCAATCTCCAGAACGGGATGCGCCTCCTTGAGCGTTGCGGCGACATTCTTCGATTCTCTGCGTTTGAGGGCGTAGTTGCGGTAGCCCTCCGCCTCCAGATAGGCACTGAAGGCATCGCGCTGCACCTCATTCATCATGGCTTCTGCTTTTTTCTTGCTGTTCATGTCCAGCAGGGATTGTGCTCCCGTATCGGTAAGCCGTTTGATCGCTTCGGAGAGCGCGTTCTCGGCTTCCTCCAGCTGCAGGTCTGTCAGCGCATGAGCCACCGCCTGTGCTCCGGGCTTGGTCTCCTGCCAGCAGGCACCGTCGTACCGGATGTAGTCGGTCGCCGGAGAATAGCGCAGCTCCTGTCCGAAAAACTTGCCCAGCAAGCGGGCCTGCCCAACGTCGGTGCGATCCTGGGGATCATAGGTAAAGCTGCCGGAATGCTCCGCGTTCCATACCTCGGGCGGGACATAGTCCTTCTCCCTGGAAATCCGCTGGAAGAATCCCTGGGCGGATCGCCAGATGGTCTTGAGTTCCTCGTCATCCAGCGGTGGGTCACACTTGGCGGCGCGACCCATGAATGCCTTGTACGCTGCATCGGTGTCGCCAAAGCGTTTGAGCACCCGGCCTGCGAAGCGGGACATGGTGCTGTTGCGGCTGCCTTCGGGGATCTTCCCGGTGTACGGATTGTCCAAATCCCAGAAAGCATCTGACTCCGCATCCGGGTAGTACATATCCAGGCATTCATTCAGCGTGATTGAGCCGGGATGAAACTCCACCCGGGCATTGGGCGTTCCGTAGAAGAAGTGTGCCGCATCCTCCGCACGGGTGTCGAAGTAAGGGAATACCTTGTGCGCCAGCTTGGCCAGACGCTTGTACTCTTCATGATCTGTGATTTCATCCGTAAGCAGAATGCAATGGAACTTGGGGCGCGGAGCCTTCCCACGCTTGGGCTTCATATGGTTGCGGCTGAAATGAATCGCCAACGGCACGTCCGGGAACGTTTTGCGCACATCCTCAGGTGTAACCCAATCGTCAGGATTGTCGGAGTGATCGTTGTCGCAATCCTTGCACAGGCAGTTGGCGGACAGGAAGTTCGCGGTATTGCGGTAGTTGTTTTTGAATTGGGCTACCACATAATCGCGCCCGGCAGCATTTCGCAGCGCGTCAGCATCGGTGATCTCCACCGGATTCGGGTAGCTGCAGTTGCTTTCCATGCCGGTACAGTTGGCACAGTAGAGCGTGAATGCCTTAGGCATGGTCAACCTCCTCAAAATCGGTCGTGAAGTAGCGAATGATCATGTTGCGGGACTCTGCCTTGCGAATCTCCTGCGACATGCCTTTGGTGATGCGTTCTCCGAATACCCAGAGTTCTGCGCATTTGGTGAGCATGATGATCGCCATGAACATGCCAAGCTCACGCTCATCCGGGTTATCATCATCCAGAAACTGCGGGAAGAACAGGTGCGGCGCAAAAGGCGCATAGCCGCTGTCTACGGCAAACCGGCAGTAGCGCCGAGCGTTTTCCAAATTCCCGACAGGGTCCCCCGAGAACGGTGAACACACATACACAACCGGCCGGAAGCGTGCTTTGCGTTCTTCCGCTTCGATGTTGGAAAGCGCTTCGTAGGTCGTTGGATCATAATACCCCTCGGGGTTGAACCTGCTGATACTCATGGCTTGCGCATCCTTTCAGCCAGAAGTGCAGCACATTCGGGGCACAGCAGCTCGGTGCTTTCCAGATTGCCCGCTCCATCGGCGAACACATCCGCCAAATCAACCTGCATTTCATCGCCGCAGCAGGAACAGCGGGTTGTGACGTTATCGCCACGGATTTGAGCCTGGACAGACACGTCCAGAGCCAGAGGTACCTTGACGTAGAACACAGCGAAAACCTCCATTCTGCGGGGCATATGTACTTGCCCTCTACTTTCTTTGGAAATCCGAGGGAAATCTGAACGAAGAATGGAGGCGGAATACAGCGTTGTTATTGTCTTTTTTTGCACGACAAAAGAAGCGGAGCGCAAAGGCTTCGCTTCTTTGTGATGCTATCTGACGATCGGTTACTGATCGACCTCCGTTTTGACCCGAACAGACATGAGCCCCTTTGCCGTCCTGATGAGTATCTCGGGGTCATGCAGCAGCTGTGAGTATTTCTGAATCATCTCATTCGGAAGATCCGTGAAGTCCTCTTCTCCCAGCCCGCAGACGAAGAAGGTGCCGAAGATGGCCACCTCCGGGGCAATCAAACGATTGAATTCGGATTCCTTCAGAAGCGCTTCCTCGTCACAGACCACTGCGACGGGATCATCCCAGGGGTAGATGGCCTGAATGTACCCGCCAACGATCTCCTGCAGGGTAGACAACGTGTGCGGAACGTCCGCAGTGCGAGGGCGTTTGCCCGGCTCAACGATCAGAATCTTCATGGTTTTCCTCCTTGTCTTTATGCAGGTTTTCTCTTTTCGCGGCGAAGAAGTTATCGACCCTGTCCTCCCAGAGGAGGTGCCCACGCTCGCTGTATCGCTGAATCAGCATTTTTGAGCAGGGCAGGATTGTTGTCAGGGTGTACCCCTCGCGTAATCGCACTACCATGCAACGCTCGGTGTTCACCACTACGGTGTGCGCGCCTTCGGGCAGCATCAGGATTTCCTTGTAAGTCATCGTCAAACCCCCTTCTGTTTGAGGTAGTGACATATACGCTCTGTTTTCAGAAAATAGCAAGGCCTGTCTGCAAGGAATATCAGTCTTTTTTGTAGAACGGCGTCTCATATCCGTCGGCGCGGAGAATCAGGCCCTCCGCCCAGGGAGGTGTTCTGCCCATCTGTTCGCACACCGCTTCAAGAGAGACGGATGGATCAGCCTCGATAATGATTTCGTCATGGACATGGGCGACAATGCTGCAGCAGCGCAGCGTCTTCATGGCGTAGCACAGAATATCCCTGCTGATCGCCTGAACAGCGTTCTCAACAAACTTGGGGCCATAGCTTTCCAGACGTTCCCATTTCTTGGTGGAGCCAACCCCTTCATAGGTTACAGATTCTCCGCCAAATCTATTCTCACCAAGGCGGGGCTTGACATAGGCCAGACGTCTGCCGGACGGGAGGCACATGAAGAGAAAACCGCTCTCGTAGACAAACCTCAGGCCGTGCGTCTCTGTTGATGATTTCAGCGAAACGGCTTCCTTGACCGCCTCATCCACGTCCCACCACAGCTGCACGATATTCGGATTGGCTTCGCGCCAGGCGTCCACCAGTGGCTTGAGTTCTTCCTCCGGGATGCCCATTTCCAGCGCACCCATGGCTTTGAGTGCTCCGACTGATCCGCCGTAGCCCAGCGCCAATTCGGCAATCTTGCCTTTCTGACGGAGATGTCCGTTGACACCATGTTTTTCTACAGGAACGCCAAACATCTGTGATGCGCTGGCACAGTAGATATCGCCACCGTTTCTGAAAACCTCCACCCGCCACTGCTCATGCGCCATCCACGCGATGACTCTGGCTTCGATGGCCGAAAAGTCTGCAACGATGAATTTCCCGCCCTCATACGGAACGAAAGCGGTGCGGATCAGCTCGGAGAGCACATCAGGGATTGAATCGTACAGGGTGTGCAGCGCATCATAGTCTCCAATGCGCACCAGATCGCGTGCCTGCTCCAGGTCAGGCATGTGATTCTGCGGAAGATTTTGCAGCTGAACCAGCCTGCCCGCAAATCTTCCTGTCCGATTGGCTCCGTAGAACATGAACATGCCGTGTGCACGCCCGTCTTCGCAGACGCAGTTCTGCATGGCCTGATATTTCTTCACGGAGCTTTTTGCAAGCTGCCGGCGGAGGAGAAGCGCCTCAGCAAGCTCATCGGGAGCGTCCTTCAGCAGGGCGGCCACTTCCTTTTTGCCAAGCGATTCGACCTCCATGCCATGCTCGGAAAGCCAAGCCTTCATCTGGGCGACGGAGTTTGGATTCTCAAGGGATGTAAGCGTGTGCATCCTCTCGGTAAGTTCAGCCCTGGACAGGGTGTCCATTCGGATGGCGTTTTCCACAAGCTGCATGTCCAGCCGGATACCACGATCGTTGATCTCCTGATCCAGATGGTACTCGTCCCAGACAAAATCCGGCACCGGGAAGCGTGAGAGCTTTTCCTGAATGGACATTTCCGTTTCGACGTCGCGCAGGTTATAGCTTTTGAACATGGACCACTTGTCCGGTGCGTCGGATGGACGATTCCGTGTTCTGCCGCCGTTCGCTTTTGTTGGCGTACACGGTTGGCAGAAGAAACGGATCAAATCTTTGCCTGCTTCCAGCTTTTGTTTTTCGAGCCTGAGCACAGCGCCCACGCCGGAGAGGGAAAGCGGGAGACCGAGATAAGCTGACCAAACCATGGTACAGCGCCATTGCTGTGGATCAAGATACGTCCCGGAGGGCAGACCCAGATACCGGGACAGACATACGCGCTCGAAGCCGGCGTTGAAGGCCCACTTGGTGACGCTCGGATCGCCAAGGGCATCCATGACAGCCAAGGGAATTTGCTCGCCGCAGGCAAGATCAACCAGCTGCGCCGGAGCGCCGTCTATGCTGTAGCCGAACAGCAGGATCTCGAAATCGGGAGCCTCGCAGTACCGATACACACCCGTCTTGCCAATATCCACACTGCTGTAGGTTTCCAGGTCGATGGATAAATGTTTCATTCGCTCACCTCTGTCGGCAACGGGCGACGGATTGCTCCGCCGCCCATTGCTGATGATCACCGGGACTCCTTAGGAGAGAAAGTCTTCGTCATCCAGCGTCTCGAACTCAGAAGAAGCATTGGTGCGACCACCCAGCGGCTCGCCGTCGCGAACCTTCTGAATGTTGCCCAGACCGCAGGCGATGCCCTTGTTGCCGTTGGTGTTGAAGGCGTAGAAGCTCAGAGAGACGTGGGCGTAGACGCCGGAGTACACCTCGCTGCGGTCGAGGATGGGACGGACATACTTGTCCACGATCTGCGGTGCAGTCTTGCTGTTGGCGTTGACGAAATAACAGCCGGCGTAAGCATCATCATCACGCTCGGTATCGCCATCCCGCAGAGGCATCTTCAGTGCACCCTTCGGGGGAATCTTGCCGCCGAATTTGCCGATGCCTTCCTTCATGGCGCATTCGATGGCGGCGTTGATAGCATTGACCGTATCGGTGTCGGACTTGGGGATGATGATGGAACAGCTGTACTTGGGATCGCCGCCGTTGATGGACTTGGGCTCCCAGACGTTGGCGTAGGAAAGACGGACGAGACCGGTAACGACCTTGGTGTTGTTCTGCTTTGCCATGGTGATCAATCCTCCTGAATTTCTTTGAAGTCGATGTTTGCTTTGGTGATGGCCGGACGCTTGTCCGATGCGGGTACCAGTGTTGGTTTGCCGGCGGGCTTGATGATCAGACCGCCAAGAATGGATTGAAATTCCTGCTTGCCCATGAGCTTTTCCATCTCGGTAATGGGAAGCAGCGTCTTTCTGAAGATGTCGTGGTAACCTGCGGCATTGGCGGCTTCGACAACCGCATCCTCATTGGAATACTTGCGGACGGACCTGCCTTCGACGACCTTGTAGCCGTGCCATTGCTTGCCGTGGTTGAGGGCAGCGTCTTGAGCATAGGTCTTGATCTCTTCAGCCCAGCGGGTCAGGTCATCCAGCTTGCCGAGGATATCCTCGATCTCCGTGTCGGTGAGTAGCGGCGGCTTGGCGAACTCGTACTGTGCCAGCCGGAGCTTTTCTTCTGCCTGGGCGCGGCATTTGACCGCTGCCTTGCAAAAGGTGCACCACGGGCCGGGACGGTACTCGCCTTTGCCCTCGTAGGCCAGTCTTGCCTTGGGAACCAGTTCGTTCTCCGCCCAGGCCTTGAGCTCAGCGACCGGAATTGTCCACGTGCTGATATTCTCGCGGCGGGGCTGATAGATGGTCATGGCGACTTCCTCAATGTCGTACAGACTGTCAAAGAGCCGAAGTGCGCCGAGTGCGTAGAGCATCATTTGCGGATTGTGCTCTGCCTCCACCAGCACACCCTGACCGTATTTGAAGTCAATGATGTGCATGATTTTGTCGCCGATGATGATGCAGTCCCCGGTGCCAAAGCCGTCCGGAACATAGCAGCTGAAATCCAGACGCTGCTCGATATTGATCAGCGGATCAGCGCAGTTCTTGCGAACCTCGGCAAGCGTTTCGAGAACGAATTGCACATAGCCGTCCGTGTGCATATCCATCTCATCGCTGTCGTACCTGGAAATCGGCTTCCTGCGGGACTGGAGCTTCAGGGCGCGGCGGAGCTTGTGTTCACACAGCGCGTGTGCGGCTGTGCCTTCCGCGGCAGCTTCGGTTTCCCGATCCTCGAATTCCTGCTCGAGGCGGGCAGAGGGGCTGCAGTTCAGCCATCGGTGAGAAGACGATGCTGACAGAACAGCATGCTTGGCGGGCGGCATCAAAGCACCTCCGCATCGTGAAGCAGATCGGCGTAATGCGACGGATCCACCTCGCTGAGCTTTTTGGCACCGTATTTGAGGATCAGTGCCTGCACGTTATGGCCTTCGATGCTCTTCCTGGCCAGAATCGGGCGGACGTCCTCGATCGTCAGGGCTTTCGAGGCGGGCTGGGGCTGGGACGCGCTCGGTTGTGCATCGCCGGAGCTGAACAGTTCCCGCAGGGTATCGGAAACACGGATAAGGGTATCACCGCATTTGCGCAGCTCGGCGACAGCGGCATCCAGTTCGGCCATCTTGCTCATCTACATTGCCTCCTTCATATTTTTCGTGATCGGCCAGTTTTGCCAGGTTACACGCCAGACGCTGAGCCACATTTGAGATTTCCATCAGGACAGCGATGGCCTCCGACGGGTCGGGATAACGCTGGCGGCAATTGTGCGCTCGTTCCATGCTCTTGCCTCCGTTCCGAGGATGATTGCTTGCGCCCCTCACCTTCTTTGGAAAAGGGGCGTGCCGTCTGAACGAAGGCATTAGTTTTTAGTGCGTTTTCTGCCGGAATGAACTGGGGCAGCATTCACTTGATGAGGTCTTCCAATTCGCTGCGGTGCGAACGGATGAAATCGTCCATTTTCCTGATCCTGTAGTTCAGTGTGGATTGGGCCTTGATGCCCAGTTCCTGAGCAATCTCACGCTCCGTATAGCGCTGTGCCCGCATCTGAAACACACGGGAACCCTCAGGGATCAGCTCATCCAGACGTTGGTACAGTTCCTCCAGCAGCAATTTGTCTGCAACGATATCATCAAGGGACGGAGCGGTCTGCGTAAGTTCGGGTGCTTCGTTCTCAAACTCATCGCCGAGCAGCTTGCTCAAGGACAGCATCCTGTGTCCCTCCTGCTGCCATGCACAGGCAGCACAGTCACCGGAACAGCGGCGGTAATCCTCCTGACCGCATTTTCCATCACGGCGGGCGCGATACCGTTCATTTTCTTTCCATCGGGTGGCCGCCAGGTACACGTCTTCGGAAACGGGAATCAGCTCACGATTGACTTTCAGGTAACGCTGCTTCATGGATTTTTCTCCTTTCGGTTGCGCCGAACGGAGAAAAATCAGGCCGGATGGTAAAGCAAAAAAACTGACAGAC
>JBJDYI010000302.1:12120-17747 GCA_051867165.1 Faecousia sp.
TTGCGCCGAACGGAGAAAAATCAGGCCGGATGGTAAAGCAAAAAAACTGACAGACGATGCGAGACTCTCCGTTCGCGTTGTCTGCAGCGGCGCTTTTCATCCGGCCGTTGCGTATTCAGTTGCGCCCGCCCCCGCAGATGAAAAGCGTGCCGTGATCAGCGGCTGCGGAAGCAGGACTTGGATTACGTGTCCATGCTACCGTATCCCGTCTGGAATCACCAGAGCATGTAATGACGAGAAAAACGGGCATTCCAGCCGGAATCAGGGGCGCTTATCAGGTGAAATGCCCGGGACGGCAGCAAAAAGAGCACGCCATTGAATGACGTGCCCTTCGAAAAAAAGAGGTGCGTTGCCGGTGAACGCCCCTCGTATCGGTGATTATGTCGCTTTGAGCTTCAGTTCTTCACAGCCGGACGATTTCAGAAAGCTCTGAACCGTGTCGAGCGGATCCATGAACATGCAGTCGAGGATCAGACGATAAGCGCGATGCTGCCTGGTTCTTCTCAGCACCAGTCCCGCCTGGGACAGCAATTCCGACGAGAGCCATGGCGGCAGCTGCAGCGCGATACAGAGAGCGACCACCTGATCCACGCTGTAATTGGTGCGATCCGTTCGGCGCAGGCGGGAAATGGTGCTTACGGAGATGCCGGACAGCTCTTCCAGCTTTTCTTCCGTCATACCCGCCCGCGCCATCAGTGCTGTGAGCGTTTCAGGGAAGGTGTCCGGAAGAGAGCCCAGAATCCTTTGCATATGCTCGAGCTTTTCTCTGTCGGAGAGATTTCCATCTTCCTCGGCGAAGGAAATGTAATGGCGGTTGTACTCTTCGTCACTGTTGAGACAGCCGAAGCAATAATCCGCCAGACCGCACGGTTCGTATACGTTGATGAAGCGCAGACAGCATTGATCCACATGTGCATTGGCCCAGGCGGTCAGCCGGAGCCCCTTTGGCGTGCCCGTGACGAAACGCTTGTCGTTCAGACAAATGTGGCCGTCAGCATACACATATCGTCCGCTGTCCATTTGATCACGGAATGAAGGATTTCCCTGGTATTCGTCAAAGAGGTTATTGCGGGTCAGGACAAAGGTATAGTTGCCGCTTCCCTTGCTCAAATCGAATGCAAAGGGTTCAATGTAGCTGCCGTCCACATAGTTCAGTGCACCCTTGGCAGCGATGTAATTCATCTGAATCAGACGCGCCCGGACGCGGAATTTGGGCAGATTATACTCATCGGCGATTTTCCGTGCGATCAGGTCAAAGCGCTTTCCCCAATGATCATTCGACCGGGACAGGCTGTTCATTTTTTCACTGAGCTGAGCGGACATCATGGACAAAGGCATCATCAGGCCGAAGCTGCCGCGGTTTGCCTGCCATTCCATCCAGGTCAGAGGGTTCTTGTTCCGGCTGCTGTCCGTTATGACAATGCGCTTCGTTTTCAGTGCATTGATGTCGTTGTTGTGCATGTGCTGCAGACGGTAAAACATGAAGTGCCAGTCGTAGTGGATGCATTCATGATAGATCTCCAGCTGGCAGTAGTCCTTGTGGACAGCACGCGTGTTGATCAGAATCGTGTTGCCCGGGATTGAAACTGAATAGGGCGCCGGAGGCTCATCATCCGGGGAAGAAGCATCTTCCTGCACAACCACCGTGCCTTCACAGAAGAACAGCATGCTCAGCGTGTGCTGTCTGTTGTAAAGCGGCAAGCGTTCCACATTCAGTCCCATCCGTTCAGCAAGAACATAGGCGTTATGCTCTCTGAGGTCAGACAAAGCGTTCGGGCACAGCCTGAGCAGCAGATCCTCAGCGCCCGCTTCGATCTCGTCCTTTCGGAGAATGGGAATCAGATAATTGCTGAGTCTCCAATAAGGACGTTCCGGAAGATCCTTCAGATGACCGCATTCTCCGGCACAGAACTCCATGCCGGCCTTCATATTGATCCAAAGCTCCACGTACAGCGGACAGGATGCCAGTCCGTCGGCCGTACAGATTTCCGGCAGAACGACGATATCCGCCAATGCATTATATTTGTCGTAGCGCCAGAAGCTCATGTCGCCAATAGAACAGTTCGCGGCGGACAGCGTCAAAGCGCTACCATCCGGGTCAAAGGGCAAATCCAGGCCCCCACTCTGGATGCTCTGGTTCAATGCACGGAAGATGATCCTCTTGCAATGCTTGAGGATGTATTCCTTCATGGACTGTATCTGGGGCACAAGAACAGTTTTCGTGGTCTTTTTTGCACGAACACCGGTTACCTCATGAGGTTCGTCCTGCAGCGGAACGAACGGCCCGGGCACACGACCGTGCACGGCATTTTCCGAAAAGCCGAAACGATGATTCACGTCGTTCACGTGCAATTTCCTCCTGCTGACGGATATAGAGCGAGATCAGCCAATACTGTGCCGGGGCGGAAACAGTATCTGCTGAACCGTCGCAGGAACATCATAGCACACATTCTATTGTCTGTAAAGTTGAAAAATGATGTTTACAAGCAATCAAATGTGTGCTATGATAATTGCAGGGGATTTATCCCGTATTTTGAGATTGAGGTGAGTGTATGTCCAGGCAGACATCAGAGAAATCCGAACGTGGAATCGGTGGCCGCCCGGTTATCGACCAGGAGCGGCGAATCCGTGTCGGGCAGGTCATTCGGAAGTATCGTACTGCCGCAGGGATGGATCAGGCCACCCTTGCCTCCAGGCTTGGATACACCAAGACAGCCATTGGCAACTGGGAACTGGGACTGACGCGGCCGGACATTGATAATGTACCGAAAATCTGCAAGGAACTTGGGATTCCCGTAACCGAGCTGCTGGGGATGGAGGCAGAGACTGCTTTGCCCACAGAGGACAGAAGGGTTCTGGAAGCGTATCATCAGCTGGACAGGTTTGATCGCAATACGGTCAGGCAGCTTATGGATCGGCTTCTGTTTCAGCAGGACAGCAAAGAGAAGGCACGGCTTCGGCGTGCCTATATGCCGCTGTGCCTGTACGAGGAGGCCGCTGCGGCAGGCATCGGTGCACCCATGCTCGATTACGCCGAAAATGAAACCGTCTATGCGCTTCAGGCCAATGTGCCTTACGGTACGGACGGCATTATTCGGGTCAACGGCCGAAGCATGGAACCGACCTTCCGTGATGGCAGCTGCGTCTATGTGGAGCTGGGCGCTTCGGTACAGCCGGGCCAGATCGGCATCTTTATTGTAAACGGTGAGGCCTACATCAAGGAGTACCAGCCTGATGGCCTGCATTCGCACAATCCGCGCTACAAGACGATCTTCACGGGTGATGGTGTCGATGTTCGCTGCTGCGGACGGGTAACCGGGGCGGTTGCTGAGGGAGACATAGCAACCGGCTCCCTTGTTGAGAAAATCGAAGCCGCATTCGATGAAGAGGATGAATGAGAGGTGCTCTCATGAAAGTGCAGAAGCCCTTGAAGGGTTCACGCCCTCCTCATATGGAACGGGTATATGTGAAGGTAAATTCGGATTTTGACGCGACCGGCTATATGCAGCCCCGGTCCATCACCTGGGCGGATGGCCGGACCTTCAAAATCGACGCCGTCAAGGACTATCGCCCGGCGGCATGTTATCGGCAGGGCGCTGAAGGTTCATGCTACACGGTGATGATCCGGGGCGAAGAAAAGCATCTCTTTTTTGAGTGGACGAACTCCGCCTTTGCCAGCCGGGTCGCCCGCTGGTATGTTGAAACAATGGTACCCGAAACAACCTAAACCGAAGAAGGAGGTCAGCGTATGGCAGACCGTGTCCGCCGGTACGTCGGCATTGATGCGAAGAGCTTCTATGCCAGCGTCGAGTGCGTCGAACGCCACCTGAATCCGCTGACCACCAATCTGGTTGTGGCGGATGAAACCAGAACGGAGAAAACGATCTGCCTTGCCGTTTCTCCCGCGTTGAAGGCACATGGGGTGCCGGGACGGCCAAGGCTGTTTGAAGTGATACAGAAGGTTCGGGATACCAACAGAACCAGACTGAACGAAGGCATCAGGTCAGGCGCAATCAAACGGGACCAGCAGACGGGAAGGTATCATTTTTCGGGGGCTTCCTTTGATGATGAAGCCCTGAAAAGCGATCCGTCTCTGGAGATTTCCTACATTATCGCGCCTCCGCGTATGCGGCTGTACGAGGAATACAGCAGCAGAATCTATGCGACCTACCTCAAGTATGTAGCCCCGGAGGACATTCTTGTCTATTCCATCGACGAGGTCTTTATTGACGTGACCGATTACCTGCACACCTATGGAATGACGGCCCACGAGCTGACGATGACCATGATCCGCGATGTGCTGTACAATACAGGCATTACGGCAACGGCAGGCATCGGCACAAATCTGTATCTCGCCAAGGTCGCCATGGATATCGTGGCGAAGAAGGCCAAGCCCGACAAGGACGGCGTCCGCATTGCAGAGCTGGATGAAATGAAATACCGACAGCTGCTATGGTCTCACCGGCCTCTCACTGATTTCTGGCGTATCGGTGGAGGAATTTCCGCGAAGCTGGAATCCATGCAGCTGTTCACGATGGGGGACGTCGCCCGGGCTTCTCTCAATCCATTCATGGAAGAGCGGCTCTACAAAACCTTCGGCATCAATGCGGAGCTGATCATCGATCATGCCTGGGGCTGGGAGCCGGTGACGATGGACGTCATCAAGCAATACCGTCCTTCAACTACCAGTCTATCATCGGGACAGGTGCTGCACTGCCCCTATGATTTTGAGAAAGGACAATTGATCGTCAGGGAGATGACTGAGCTGCTGGCGCAGGACATGGTCCGGAAACATGTGGTGACCAAGCAGGCCGTTCTGAACATTGGATATGACCGGGAAAGCCTGACCGGCGATCGGGGACGGAACTATTCAGGCCCTGTTGCGTTGGATCACTACGGCCGCAAGGTACCAAGGCACGCACACGGCACGGGAAACATTGACCATTACACCAGCTCCGCACGGGTTCTGACCGATACAGTGGTGGAAATATACAATCGCGTGGTACACAAGGATCTGCTGATCCGCAGGGTAAACATCGCCGTGTGCGACCTCATCCCCGAGGACGAGATTCCGGACGAGAAGCCTGTACAGATGGACATGTTCACCGATTACGAGGAGATCGATCGGAACAGGCGAGAAATGCAGGCGGCGGAAGAACGAGAACGCAAATTGCAGCGGGTAACCCTTGCCATGCAGGACAAATACGGAAAGAACGCTATCCTCAAGGGGATGAACCTGGTTGAGGGTGGCACAACCATAGAGAGAAACGGTCAGATCGGCGGTCACAAGGCGGGTGAAGATTGATGGAGAATGAGAAAAACCCCTATGCGGATATCATCCATCTGCCACACCACAAAGCAGCCAACCGTCCACACATGAGCATGTACGACCGTGCAGCGCAGTTTTCACCATTTGCTGCGCTCAGCGGTTTTGATGGGGTCATTGCGGAAACAGGCAGGCTGACTGATCGCCGGATCGAGCTGTCGGAGAGTGAGCGTGCGCTGTTGGATCAGAAACTCACGCTTATTGATGACTTCATCCGGGATGGTTACCATCCGGAAATCACGGTCGAGTATTTTGTTGCAGATCAGAGAAAGGACGGCGGCGAATATCGGGAGTACACGGG